>JBDKUD010000287.1:0-20240 GCA_039679805.1 Syntrophomonas sp.
TGGGTACAGGGGAATGTACACAAGCATATCTGTTATGATACTTGCGTGTCTATTTTTATATTATTTATTGCATGGGAGAAAAGCAAAACCTGGGGAAAAGGTTATTATTAAGAGTGAACACTTAATGAAGCATAGTGAATATTGACAACTAATTTTCCGAACGATATTATTGATACTCCATCGGTAATGTCTGCCAGGGTTGAAAGGCTTCCCCCGTGAAGGGTGCCCATAAAGTTTCGATGACCCGGTTTGTAATCGAGTTCAGCTTCTGCATACCCTTCTTCCATCTTCATTATTTTCATGCCGTTGTTAGCGCTGAACACATCATTGTGATTAAAATATTCTCGAAATTGCTCATAGTCCATATTTCACACTCATAAGTAATACCTAGCCATCGTTTATGCTGTATCAAGCTGATTGGTAATATCCATACTGCCTAAACTAATCAAAGAAAAAAACCTTTCTTACCAGTTCGGGGTCAAACTGAGTTCCTGCACATCGCTCAATTTCGGCCCATGCTTCCTGTTTACCCACAGCTTTTTTATATGGCCGGCCATTTAGCATAACATCATAAGCGTCAGTAATAGCAATGATGCGTGATAAAAGAGGTATCTTTTCGCCTTTCAACCCCAGGGGGTATCCGCTGCCATCCCACCATTCATGGTGGTGTAAAATGGCTTCGGCTATGGGAGCCAGTTCAGGAGAACTAAGGGCAATACGATAGCCCGTCTCGGGATGATTTTTTATGGTTTCCCACTCGTCTGGCGATAATTTTCCAGGCTTATCAAGAATACTGTCAGGGATTGTTATTTTACCAATATCATGCAGAGCAGCCAGGAGTTTTAAATTGTCCAGATCGCTATCAGTTAGCCCAAGGGCATTTCCCATTTTTTGTGCCATTTCTTGCATACGCTGGCAATGTTCTTTGGTTTCATGACTTTTTTCCCAGAGAGTCTTCTCCACTGACTTTATAAAAGAACTGCGATTGCTTCGGCTCTCCAATAGTTTGTTCCGATACATCTTCTCCTCGGCTTCTCTAATTATATCTACTATATTTTTGTCGAGTGTACTTTGGATTGCCATGCCCAGTGACATGTTTATCTGTATAGGCAAATCGTTAATCGCTAGGAAAGAATCATTTATTCGTTTAATTATTCTTAACGCAATCTCACTGTCACAGCGCGGCAAAAGGATAATAAATTCATCTCCCCCCCAACGAGAAATAATATCTTCCTGCCGACATGAATTTCTTAATATTTCGGCTGTCTTAATTAAAACCTTGTCCCCTTCCAGATGCCCCAGGGCATCATTGACAAGTTTAAGTCCGTTTACATCTCCAATAATCAATCCAATGGGCAACTGCCTGTTGGTACTAATGCGTTTCAATTCTTCTTCAAAAAAGGTGCGATTATACAGACCGGTTAGTTTATCATGATAACTTAAATACCGAATATCTTCTTCAGCCTGTTTACGCTCAGATATATCTACGCAAATACCCACATAGAACAGTGGATTGCCATTTTCATTATTAACCGGAGCAATATTGAGACTATGCCATTTGCAGCTTCCCTCCCGGTGCTTTACCCGGAATTCAAATTCTTTTAGCGACATGCCTGTAGATACAACCTTTTTAAGAAGCTTATTGCACATTTCAAGATCATCAGGATGAACTAATTTCAAGAACGGCTGCCCAACGATTTCTTCCTTTTCAAAGCCCGTCGCTTCCTTGCAGCCATTTGAAATAAAGTTACAGATTCCATCCTTGGACATTGAATAGACAATCCCGTTGGCATTTTCCATAATGATTCGCAACTCTGCTTCGCTCTTGCGCAATCGTTCTTCCATAGTTCGTTGATCGATAATATCCTTTCCGATGCCTATGGCATGGGTGCCTGAACCTTGCTCACCAATAATATGAGTGATGGTCCAGCTGATTAAACGCCGTTTACCGTCTTTGCCTACCCAGTAATTCTCAACCTTTTGCCTGAACCCAGGCGTTTCCCAATCGGTCTTCTCCTTGTCAAACAAGGCTTTATTATCTTCCATATCTTCCGGGCTATGAGCTATTTCCCAAATATATCGACCTCTCACCTCATTAATGCTGAATCCGGTAATCTGTTCACACCTCTTATTAAACACCACAATATGCCCTTCCTGGTCACAAACGGCAATTAAATCCCCGGCGGTGTCCAGCAGAACCGCATTGAAATTACGCTCTTCTTCCAGTTGGATCTCAGTCCTTTTTAGATCGGTGATATCCTTGTCAACAAATAGCAGGTAAGGTTTATTGCCCATATCTATTATCTCAGCTGAAACTAGGCAAAAACGAATCTCTCCTGCCTTCGAGCGAAAGGTAATTTCAATGTTGTGGAGAAACCCCTGTTCCTTAACTTTTTTCAATATCAGGTCACGTTCATCTAGATTTAACCAAATTCCCAATTCATTAACAGAACGCCCTATGACCTCATCTCGCTTATAACCTGTTTGATTTACCCAGGCATCATTTACCTCGACATAACGTCCTTCATCCAAAGTCATTACGCTAATTGGGTCAGGGTTGCAGCTAAAAGCTTTGGAAAAGCGTTCCTCTGATAAATGCAGGGCGAGATTGGTGGCCTCGAGTTCGGATGTCTTTGTGTTTAGCTCTCCGGTTACGGTGTTGATTAAATGGGTCAACCCTTTTAATATCTTTAAATTTCTATCGGCAACATTGTCTTTTATACTATCGGTTTTAGTCTGAATAGAACCGCCCGTTGACTCTGCTTCAAGACCTAATGCGTGTTTAGTACCACCTGATTCTGATAATACTAGGGTGGTCATCGTAGCGTTAAGCAATTGGTTGCTGTTGTCCGCATGGAAGAACTCCCCACTGGTAAAAAAACCTGCCGTTGGAGCAATATTTTGCAGCGGCAGCGTTTCGATCTGAGTTGAATCCTGAAGGAACCCCCTCCGGGAAGCGCAGGAATATACAAATATGCTCTCAACCGTTCGTTGCTTTACTAGTTGCAGCAGGTTGTCCATTTTTTTAATTATCATCTCAACATGGCCAAAACTGAAGCGTACCTTATCCCCCTCAGCCATGTCGCCAAAAAACCCAATTGAATCATCCTCATACCGTACGGCCGGTGATCTGGCAATTTCCAAACCGTGTTTATAAATAATCAGGGGGAATTCAACTGCATCCATAATATCGGAAGTTGGACCAATTCCCAGATATCGACGGTAAACCTGAAATGCGGGTATATGATCAATTGTATATACCCGCGAACCTTCGGCCCTGGTAATTGTCATTTCTTTGCCTATAGACTGCCATCCCAGGTGGCTGTGACATGAGACTGTTAAATGATCACTCTCCAGAACAACGCCAACAACTCCACAATCAGTAACATTTCCATTGCAGCTTACCAAACGCTGGGTGCTGCTGCGATTGTTTCCCGCACTGCCTCCTGCTACCGGCAAACCAGCATTTACTGATTGAACTCCTTTTAACAGTTGGCTGGCGTTCAACTTCGGTCCTGTCGTAAACAGGATTAAAACCCTGGCTTTATTACTGTATAGCGTGGCCCCAATCGACCGCCCCAACTCGTAATCGTTGCCGCCTTCCAACTCTGCTAATGCGACTTTAATATTGCTATAATGGAAGACAGAAAAAGAAAGAACCGTTTTTAATCCGCTGACCAATCCATTCATGATTTCGCCGTTGGTAGTTGTACCAATAACTTGAGCGCCAGGAATCAGCTCGCGGACTTGGTTCGAAATAGCCAGCAAATAATTCTCATCACAAATACCGCTAAAGACCTGAACCATTACTGCAGAGTTTTTGTTGGCCAACAGCAATTCATAGTTGTTTCTAACGAACGTCTCCAAGCTCCTGTAGTCATCATAATATGTATTGATTGTCTTCAAGACCATACCTCCAAAGACATGTTCGTTACAGGAAAATATAAAGTGTTCCAGAATTTTGTGGATGTGGTTTTTTAAGAAAAGGCCTTGTCTTCTTAATAGACTGTCAACTCTTAATTCTACATATTATCATCGGTAAAATTCGGTATGACTGCATTGTCGTGGGTAGCAATACATCTAGTATTACTCACTCCTGACGCCCACGGACGGGCTAATGCGGCGATGGCAGGACGCCAAGGAGCCGCGAGACGCCCATTACGGGTTTTAATGTGGCGACGTTCATGGACGAACTAGTGCAGCAACGCCCACGGACAGGCTAGTGCAGCGGTGCCAGGATGGCAAGGAACTGCCGGTGCCAGGACGGCAAGGAGCTGCCGCCCGCCTAGTCTAACAAAAATATTTCCTCGCTATATAGAATTAAGGTTGACATTATACTAGTTTCTCTAAATTTATCGAATTTTGACGATTTATTCTTTACTTTCTTATTTGTGTAATATTGATCTGGGGAACATTTAAGCAATAAAATACGCAAATGGGGGTTTCAGCCCAATCGCTGAAACCCCCGTAGCTTCTTCAATGGCGGAGAGAACGGGATTTCATCGCTCCTGCGACGTCCTGGCGCTCGCGATACTAGGCCGTCCATGGCCGTCGGCCGCTCCTTGCCATCCTTGGCACCGCGGCACTAGGCCGTCCATGGCCGTCGGAACCCGCGAGGGCGCTATTCGCACCCTACTCGATTTCCAATCCTGTGTCTCATCTCGCAACTATTTTCAGGTAATGGCTTCTATGTTTATCTATTATGGATTTTAGACTCTCCGCATTTACAGAGTTATGCAGAAATTCGCATCTATTTGCAGATAGTGTCATGTATTTCGGCTACGTCAGGGCTACTCTATTGGAATATTTCCCATTTTGAAATTGTGAGTAATGACTTATAGGTAGCAGAATTAGAATCCCACGTCCGTCGTAGACGCTCCCACCCATATTGCGAAGGAACTACCTTTTTTGTTCCCTTCCCGATACCAGTGGAGCAGGGTTTGCTGTTTTAATTGAACTATTATTCATTAGGTCATTTACATAACGTTTCATATGAGAATGAAATGAAGGAAGATTTCTTGTAATCTATAATCTCCCGCATTTGCTCCTGCACACCCGATGCAAAGTGAAGTGATCCTCTTAAACTACTCATATCCTCTGAATACTGATATACGGGGGTTTCGCCTAATGGCCGAAACCCCCGTATATTTTACCTATTCTTAGATGGAGTCGCCTGTTTCGGATACTTTAGGGCAACTCCTCCTGATTAGTCTTAACTCAGATCTCCTCTGACAGGGGTGGTTTTGACGGAAAATACTTCGCATACCATTTCTCGGTTGTGGATACCGTTTATCAAACCTCAATTAACAGGTTCTATGATTGCCATCAACGTTTTGGTAATCAGCTTATATGCCCCCTGCCAATACTTGCCACATCCCCAGCAAGCCAACCCAGGTACCGATTAAGAAATGGGAAACGCTAACTCCAACCAACGTTTTTTGCCGGGCATACATAGCACCCCACAACAAACTACTCACTAAAGCCGTAATCCCCATGGCGGTTGAGAAAAAGATATGGCAGACCCCAAAAATAAGGGCGGTCATGATTATTGCCCACACCCAATCATAACGTCCCACCATGACTCTTTGAATAGAGCTTTGAAAAACCCCCCGGCTGATAAGCTCCTGCAGAGGTGCAACAAAGAGATATGTGTAATATGTCCAATCCACGTATTTAAGGGATATTACCGAATCACCATAAATAGTTTGACCCTGCCTCAGAAAATAAATCTTAACAACAACCAGTATGGCCATTAAAAGCAATGAAATGATCAACGACTCTCCCAGTGACTTTTTCCACCCGTTCAAGGTAAGGCCAAAGTATGATAATGACAAACGGCTCCGTTTAACCAACCAAATACTTAGCAAAAGTACTGATATTTCCATAAGCCGGCTGATAATTAGTTTAATGGCACTGGTTGAGGTGTATTGTAAGTGGCTGGTGGCAAAAGTATAAATACAGATGAATGTAACCAGAACAATAAATATATAACTGAAGTCGCTTCTCGTCTTCATTTCCTGCTTGATAACTGCGTTCTTCTCCTGCAGCTCTTCTACCAGTTGTTGAAGATGAAGTTCACGAGCTTCCAGCTTGACTGCCATCATCCCAAAACCTTCTGCCATTTCGGCGATCTTGGCTGGATATGCTTCGGGGTTGGCATAATCAAATATCTTTGCTGCTTCATCATAGCTTCCATGACATATATTATCAGACACCTTGATAATGCAATCGGAAAATTCATCATAGGTATTTTGCTGCAAATCTACTCTACTCCATTCCTTCATTATGCTCCGGTGTCAATAGTTGCCGGTACCCTATTATCTGGCTTCATGACCCACTTGGTGCATTCATAGTAATCAATTTGTTTTTGGGTATTGGGATATCTGCCGCAATTAAAGTAGCGCCAGTAAAATGAATCATAGCTCATACAGATGTCTTTTTCCTGGTCAAATAATGCGCATCCCATTTTGAGACAACAACGCGAGCAACCACGACACTCATCTTCCTGTGAATCCCAAGTTGCCGCCAGCTCAATTATAGATTTATCCGGTTGTTTCAGGGGAGGAGCGATTAAAGGAATCGAAAACATGGTGCGGTAGTGTTTATCGGTAATTATCAAACCTAATTGGTGATAGAAGGTCTTCATCCCCGTGAGAAAGTAACGGGTATATCTCCAAAATCGACAGTCGCTGAAAAACAGGTAACTGGTGATCGGGGCTAAAATAAACATCATTATTCCCCCGGACAAAAGCGCCAACAAGTAGAAAATGATAAATAGCAGCCGTTTTATAGCCCACCCGGTTTGTTGCAACATAGTCTGCATTATTTACTCCTGCCTAAAATAAAACGGATAGTTTGTTTTTCAGTACACTCTGATATTTTATTTATCGTTCCTTCGGGTCTTTATCTCCAGCCAAAGTTTGATAAACAGCCGTTAGTTGATGCTAATGTATAGAACGCCGATGTTTAGTCTCTAAGGAAGCTTGCTTTCTACTATCTGGGCAGCCTCTGGAATTCTTCGCCTTCGCCTGATAAAGACCCGAATTGCCAAAATAATTAGTAATAAAACAAAAGTAATTAAGCCATAAGCTGCCCAGGCTATCGTGTTGGGCTTAGCCAATATGGACGCTATGCTGGTCTGCTCATTGACAATCTTGCGTCCCTGTTTTTGATTATAATAAGAAGGAATTTGCCTCACTCCATCAATCTGGTCAAAGGATTGCAAATATTTCGCTATGGCCACCCATTCTTTTACTTCATTTTTGCTTCCAGCACTTGTATCCCTTATAATTTGGTCTTCAAAGTTCGTAATAACTACTCCCTCTTTGGTTTTGGGCACAATCGATAATAGACCAAAAGATTTTTCGCCTACCACGGACAGCATCTGAGCAGAGTATAATCCAACTACCACCCGGTAAAGTTTGCTATCATCGATCTCTTCTCGGGAACCATCAGGCCTCTGCAGAGCCACATCGGTTACTCTATTAAAGATCAACCGATTAGGATTAAAAGTATAAGTGATGCCCGACATATAAAGCTGGGCGGAATTTATAATGGGAGTAATTGATGCATCAACTTCACAGGCGCTCTTTAGTTCTTTACCGGTTAAATAAACTGCTATCAGCGGATAGCCTGACTTTTTATCGGGGCCTATCCCCAGAGAACTGATGTTAAAAACATCAGATACCGTGATGTCGCCTTTAATAAAGGAGGCTCTAATGGTTCCATTTAGTACGATAGCTGCATCAACCGGTTGGTAATCTGCTCCTTCGGCCTGCTTTACTGCATAAATATAGGCATCGCTGATGAGATCAGCCAGGGGCTGCTCAGCATGTTGACTCCATATTTGAGAAATAGGGGCGAAGCTGAATGGTGAATAAGCCAGTTTACCATCAAACTTCATATTCATGCTGTCAAGATAGCTTTGTTGTACCATCGTTTTAAACTTTTCTATGCGCTGGCTAATAGCCGCATCACCTGGAATACTGGCATCAATTGGAATCAATCTATAGTTTGCTTCTTTCCAGGCAGTAGCGGAACTTTTTTTAAGCGTGACCATCCCCAGGTTTTCGCCATATTCACCAGCCGAGCAAATTATGGTATCACCTACGGTAATCGGCTGATCCAGTTTGCTATGCGAATGACCACTAATAATGACATTAATTCCGGGGACCTTTTGAGCCAAAATGACATCTTCCGATTTATCCGGTTCGCTTACCGTCCCAGAATGAGATAAACAAATAATCAGGTCCACCTTTTCTTGCTTCTGCAGTTTTTCTACGATATTACGAGCCTGTTCAATTGGATCAGTAAACGCTACCCCGGCCATCGGCGCACAGGATGCTGCTTCCTTTCCCATAATTCCAAAAATTCCAATTCTATATCCTTTGCGTTCCAGTATGGTATATTCCCCAACCCCGTACGCACCCATAGCATCTTTCATTTTGGTTAAAGGTTCGTTAATCTTTCCCGCACTGTCCACCGGAAAAGCGATATTGCCCGCTACCATAAGAGGTAAGGGATCTTTACTGGTTTGCGCTGCCGTTAGACTTTCAGCCAAACCAGCCGGGCCAAAATCGAATTCATGGTTGCCCAGGGTGATCACATCATATCCCATTTGCCCCATTAGCCTTAGTCCCGGAGCTTCCTGGCTAAAAATGGTCTGGAAAAGCGTTCCCATACAGAAATCCCCTCCATCTACCAGGACTACTTCGGGATCCTTTTCTCTTTGCTGCTTAATGACAGTTTGTAAGCGGGCATACCCGCCATAGCTCTCAACTAAACCATCCTTCTCCAGGCTATAAGGCAGCAGATTGTCGTGTAGATCATGAGTAAAGAGAATCGTCAGGGGAGCCGCTGTATCTACACCCCCGCCATAACTTGTACCGGACGTCAAAAGCATCAATATTAACAACAATCTAAATACTTTTATGAATCTGTTCATATTGTTATCCTCATACCTTAGTTTGCCTTTTTATAGCATACTGGAGTTTTGGCGAAGTTTCCTGATTATTTCCCGTTCGTTCCACCAATCAACACATCTCGCTTTTCATTCGGTTTGCACTAATGGTCAATCAAGGTGTGGTAATAGATGTTGCGGGCAATAAACTCCCCTTCTTTAAAGTCGTTTATAGCCGCCATGAGGTATCCTCTTTTCATTAAATTTCGTTGTGCTGTTAGGTTTTACCTTTTAAAGGGCCTATTTTCCCCTTCAAGAAATGGGTAAGGATTTATCCCCTATCCCGGCTATTCCTGATCAATCTATTGAAAATAGCAAATGGGGGTTTCGCATTAATTTGCGAAACCCCCGTCATTTCCTAAGTGGCGGAGAGAGGGGGATTTCATCGCTTCTGCGCCGTCCTGGCGCTCGCGATACTAGGCCGTCCGTGGCCGTCGGCCGCTCCTTGCCATCCGTGGCACCGCGGCACTAGGCCGTCCGTGGCCGTCGGAACCCGCGAGGGCGCTATTCACACCCTACTCGATTTCCAATTGTATATAGCACCTCGCTGCTATTCTCAGCTAACTTCTTCTGTTGCGATCTTTTTAGGATTTTGGCCCCTCTATCATTCCGGTGTTTTGAAGCTATTCGCAGATGTTGTCATCTATTTCGGCTACTCCAGGGCGACTCAAGCTTGAGAACCATTTGCCAGGTTATTACGTGGAAAACTTGTGTAACTAAAGCCTTCATGAATTGAACGGCGGTGAAATAATGCTCATATTTATAATTTTTACTTGCAGGTTAATTTTAGCTCATTGCCGAAAATAACCAATTATATGGGAAATTGATTTGAATCCTAAGGAGTAATATCAATGGAGAAATCAGTAACATGCCCGAATTGCGGTTCTAATGACATTCAATTTCTTAAAAAAAGGCAAAAGTATATCTGTGAAGATTGCTCATATGAATTTATCGCAGAGCAAAAGTTTATCCGTAAAAGGATCTTTCTTAGTTATGGCCGGGACGAGTATTCGTCTCTTGCCGAGAAGTTATGTAGCGATCTGAAAATGCGAGGGCATGATATATGGTTTGACCAGGAACACATTCAATCTCCAGATGATTGGGAAATTAAAATTGAGGAAGGTTTAAAATGGGTAGCAGACAACCCGATTAATAATAGATTTCTCCTCCTCTTAACCCCACATTCAGTCCGGAGACCCGATGGGTATTGCTTAAATGAGCTTTCCTGGGCGCTTTCTCATCGTGTGAGCGTTATACCTCTTATGGTGGTCTGGTGTGAGTCCCCTTTATCCATTTGCCGTATTCAATACATCGATATTCAGGATTGTCTGCCTGTTGAAGAAAAAGAAGATAAATATTCAGAGAAGCTGCAACAAATTATCAAAGCGGTGGAAGAGGAAACCCCTATTAGTGATGGTGTACAATATCGCCTTATGTCAATATTGGACCCATTGCCGTTTGATGCTGAAATAACAGAATACTCAGCTCAATTTACAGGGCGTACATGGCTTATAAATAAGATAGATGCCTGGATTAATAATAACACCGCTTCACGTGTTTTTTGGATAATGGGGCGTCCGGGAATAGGGAAGACTGCCATAGTTGCTCACTTGTGCGCTAAGCGCAGGGAAGTCGGAGCAGTACATCTTTGCAGATTTGGAATAGTTCAGAAATCAGATCCTGCCAGGTGTGTTTTATCTATTGCGTACCAGTTGAGTACGCAGCTCCCCGATTATCAAAACCTTCTCAACAGGATTGCCCTAGAAGATGCAGTGAAAAAACTAAATGCAGCGAGCCTCTTTGACCTGCTAATAACTCAGCCTTTAGCTAAAATACCTAAACCGGAGCACACGATCCTGATAGTAATTGATGCTTTGGACGAGGCTACCAAAACAGATGGTGAAAATGAATTAGCCAAATTCCTGGCCGAACAATTTCCTTTTACACCAAACTGGCTGAAATTAATAATTACTAGTCGACCTGACCCTGAGGTGATACGAGTCCTGCAGGGATATATTCCATACGATTTAGATGATGAGAGTATTTCCAACGAAGACGATGTGCGGACCTATTTGAAATCGGAATTAGGTCCTATTAGCAAAGACGACAAGAACCTTGAAGATGCTATCAATATTATTGTAGAACGTAGTGAAGGACTCTTTCTCTATGTTTGTTTTATTCAAAAAGGCATTAAGGAAGGACAGTATTCATTAGACCGGTTGGATGAATTACCTCGAGGTATGAATCAAAGCTATTTAAGGTTTTTTGAAAGACAGTTTCCCCGTCATAGTCAAGAATTATATAACCATCTAGTAAGGCCGGCTCTAGAATTAATTGCTGCGTCGAGGGATCCTCTTCATGGCCAATTAATTTCCCAAATACTCGGTTGGTCCGAATACGACCACCAGGAGTTTATAGAGTCAGTGGGATCACTTTTTATCGAAACAGATGGAGCATTCCGCCCTTTTCATCTGTCCTTAATGGGATGGTTAACTAACGCCAGTCTAGCAGGGTCACGATTTATGGTTAGTCTTGTCCCCGGCAACGAAAGATTAGCCGCTTACGGGTGGGATCAATTTAAGAAGCATGGATGTAGAAAATTACCTGAATACTTTATTTTACATCTACCCTTCCATATGAAAAACTCCGCGCAGGAATATGACCCTGGGGAAGTACTGCGGCTCTATAATGAATATAGCACCATGGGGCAGAATGCTTTCAGCTCCGGAGAAATGAGAAAAGCTGATAGATACCATACCAATGGGTATAATTTGATTCAATATTTATGTAGTAAAGATGAACAAAATTATCAATATAGTGCGCTCATAATAACAACCTTGAATGCTTTAGGGGAGACTAACAACTTTTTAGGGAACCTTAATAAAGCACGTACTTATTATGAAAGAGCACTTAAAATAATAAATAATGGTCCTTTTAAGAGCTGGCATTCGAAAACATCGTGGAATCTGGCTGATCTAGAGAGACGAGCGGGTAACTATCATAGATCGCATTTCCTCTATGACGAAGCAGAAAAAACGGCTGATTTTTCTGTCCAGGAGGGTACTTCAGACCGTATGAGGGGAAATGCTCTACGTGGACAGGCAGATTTGGAGCGAAGGTTTGGGCACTCCAGAGTAGCAAGAGACTTATATGAAAAAGCTATTTCCGCCCTTGAAATTGCAGAGGACCCATCGGGTCTGGCCAATGCTTTAGTAGGGCTTGGAGACCTAGAACGATGCGTAGGTAATACAGACGAAGCCGTTCATTTATATGATAAAACAGTACGATTATTCAAGCTGGCAAATGACAATAGGGGCCTGGCGCATGGTTATGGTAGAGAAGGTATTATAAATTCACATCTAGGTCGTTATGTTGAAGCAAGAAATTATTTTTTAAAAGCTCAAGAATCTTATAAAAAAGCGGGCTTTAAATTAGGTCTTCCTCTTACTATTTCATCCATAGCATTCGTAGAGTTTCATCTGGGTGATTATGAGTCCTGCCGAGTACATCTTATAAAAGCTGAAGAATTATGTTCTGCTCAAAAATATCAAAACGGATTGGCCGATATTTATAAGTTAATGGGTGATTTAGCGACTCAAGAAGGCCAATGGGATGACGCAATGCATTTATATCTCAAAGCAAACAAAATGTTGCGAGAAATTGAGTACAACGAAGGCATCGCTACTACTCTTTTGGAGCTGGGCAATGTAAGCCTGGCTACGAGCAGAATAGAAGAATCCATTGGCTATATAAACGAGGCGAAAGATATATTTCTCCATGATGAGAATGCATTGGGTAATTTACAGGTCTCTATGTGTTTGGGTAATGTTAATTTCGAACAGGGTAAATACGAAGAGGCAAAAAAGTTGTATCTGGAAGCCGAGGAGGGTTTTAAACATATAAAATATTGCCTTGGTAGGGCAAAGACCGCTGAAAAACTGGGAGACGTGTATGAACGACAGGGAATGTTTAACGAAAGCAGATCCTATTATGAAACAGCACTAGAATTATACGAATTTATGAAAATGAACCATTTATATAGAACTGTAAAAAATAAATTAGGCTGATGGAAGATGTTTTCTTTCCAATAATATTGCTGAGAACAGCATAAGACCTTTTGTTGTAGGCAGCTACACCCCCAAAGGAGCTGAAGCCAGCACCATTTTTACTGTATTATCGAACCTGAATATACCGGTAAAAAACAGTGTGACTGTTTAGTGTTAAACACCTTGCTGGCTTAAATTGAACACAATCACCGTCATGGTTGAACAGTTTTAAATATGCCCGGGAGGGGTCTCCCCCGCCCGGTATCAGAATTAAGAATTAAAGCCTTTCTTCTTTATCATGGAATGATGCCCTGGTCCAAACGAGTTCGGCAAGAATGCGGAAATGACTGATTATTCAACCAGCCTGACTGGTATATTATCACCGGCCAGGCTGGTTTTGTATAGGCACCTTTTTATTGAGCGCTTACCTTTAAAATGCAAATGGCAGTAGAATACTCCTGGCACTCTCCTAGAAAACAAAAACCGGCTCCTTGGCTATGTATGGCCAGTTTATGATCCAGGTAGGTCTCTACACCCAGGAATCGGCAACGTTACACAAAGTTCGGGGTACACCCGCGGTCTATCGTGCGCGGGGGTTCCTCGAACCAACCATTCTCGATCATGATATTTATTCCGTCCTCCCCGTAGTTCGCGGCCTCGGTGATAAGGCGGGAATAGCATAAACTTAAGTCATGTCTTAAGCTTGATGCCATGGAAGTTGCGTAGTTGCCTATACCGATATTGCTTAATATTACAACGTGTTGCATCATTATTTTATCCGAGAATGGTGATACAGTGGAGTCCGTAACCAATTCCCCGCTCTGCATTGGAACCGGAATGTTCTCTTTTTGTAAAGCCGAACTGAAAATATTTACATGTTTTCTGGCGATTTCAGCTCCCCTTGCCATATATGACCGAACTTGTTCTGATCTGGCTACTTGCTGAAAACCGGTTAATAATGCCCCGCCTATCTCGTTAGTTCTAATTCCGAAGAAAAGTTGATCTATTTCCTGCGCCAGCAGAGGCCTGCGTTCACCTAAAAACCCACGTAAAAAGTTCTGTTTTTCTACCACATCTGCTTCCTTGAATGTATTAATGATTGGCGGCCGGATATATATTCCTTTTTCCAGCATTATTTCAGAATATAATTTAATTAGTTTCGTTGTTGATATTATAGCTTCTGTATAGAAATCCCGAATATCCGCGCGGACTGAATGGGCAAGGTTCATACCGCCAAGCAGGATTCCCATTCGTATCATATTTAATCCATAGTCATAATAATATAAATCTGTAAACAGCCTGGGAGCTCCTAAATCTATATCCTCATCTCCAAACCCTTTTGGGATTGGCTGTCCTTCCATCCTTAGAATCTCGGAGGTTCGATTTACTCTTATCCTAAGAATAGATAACGCATATTCAGCGATAGGTCGAAGGTCCGGATCATCCATGGTATTTATGAATTGTTTAGTAAAACAACTGAGCATATCGTAATAAGTATTTGAACGCCAAAGAATAGCTAATTCGGATGAAGTTAGTGGAGCATGGTGGTGAATTTCTAGCATCGCTGCTTGAGACACCTCTGTCGTTTGTTGTTCCAATATATTGACCTCCAAACGAATTATTTCATTATATTTTCCCCTGATTTTTACAATTTATCCCGTCACTTAGTCTTTCAATAACAGAACCGAATAACCCACTTTTATAACCCTTTTGAACAAGCAATAGCCTCCGAAATACAGATATACGGCGATTGTTTATAATATGTCGAAACCATTTTTTACCGAGCACTTCTCACCTGGTTTGGAGTATTTATAGCGCAGTAAAACAGGCAGTAATTTTGACCGCCTTTTTCTTTCAGAAAACTATAAACCGGCTTCCCTGATACCTCAGAAAATCCGGCGTATTGCCTAGTGGCGGAGAGAGCGGGATGCACACTAATGATTTTCCGGGACCACATTGGCCAAAAAACGTCAGTCGCATATAATCCCACTTATTTGAAAAACTATCTAAAAGCTTTATGGGGTGAATCGCTTGCCAAACCAGTTTGTATTGTGGTCTATGGCAATACTGCCTTGGTTAACTCTGTTTCTTATGAAAAAAGAGGAAATAAGGCGTTATTTACCAGTAGGATTATTTGCTTCTCTCACCAGCATCATAATTATAGATGTTGGATCAGCACTTAATCTCTGGACTCTTAAGCAAAATATTTTCCCTTTGGGAAAGATTTTTCCTTATCATTTAGGGATGGGTCCAGTAGTAACTATGTGGCTGTTCAAGTTTACTTATGGGAAGTTCTGGCGTTTTTTAACGGTAGATACAATCCTTAATTTGTTATTTGCCTTTTTACTCATTCCTTTTATAGATAGGCGCGGAATAAGGGCTACATTTGTAAGCTATTGGATCCCCTTTTGGATAGCTGCTATTCAAGGCTTAGTTATATACTTATATCAAGTAATATTAGATGGAGTACCTGTAATCTTTAAAGCATATAATTTAGATCCCGCCGTTATGAAACCCAAATTTAATAAGGTAATAAAAAACAAAAGAAGAATCCCATAGCTGCGAACATAAATAAGAAGAGGTTTGTCAGGGGATATAGTGCAGAACAAGCATAAATGGTGCTTTTATTGGGCTAGAAAGCCGGTATATTGCCTAGTGGCGGAGAGAGTGGTTCCCATCGTTCTGGCCGCTGCCTTGGGTCTCCGGAGAGGCGAAATCCTTTGCCTCCGGCAGGCTCTCTGTGCGCAGCAACCGGGTCCAGACAACCCAGGGCAATATCACCAAGGACCCAAAGAGCGCGGGCAGCGTCCGTACCATCGATCTGCCGGAGGGGGTCGTTCCTATTTTAAAGCGTTACAAAGCCCTCCAGGCAGAAAACAGGCCTAAACTGGGGAGTGGCTACCATGAAGGCAACTACGTATACTGCCAGCCTGATGGCCGTCCTTACGCTCCCGGGTATATAAGTAAGAAATTTACCGCTTTTCTTAAGAAACACGAACTAAAGTTAATTCGGTTTCATGATTTACGCCACTCAAACGCTACCCTCATACTTGCGGCTGGATTCCCCAGTAAAGTGGC
Source organism: Syntrophomonas sp. (assembly GCA_039679805.1). GTDB lineage: Bacteria > Bacillota > Syntrophomonadia > Syntrophomonadales > Syntrophomonadaceae > JBDKUD01. The sequence goes on from JBDKUD010000287.1 coordinate 16,084, forward strand.
CTCAGCAAGGCTTGCCAATCAGCCAATCAATATTACCATGGATCTTTACAGCCACGTCTTGGATGATATGCAAAAGGATGCTGCCGAGAAAATTAATCTGGGGATATTTGATCAGGCGAAATAGGGATATGCATAGCCAATGAATCGCCCTGAGATAGCCCGGTTGTAGGAATAACATTTAAACCTACTATCGTCCGGCTACACCAGGCTACTCCTATGAAAATCGAGTAACCCTCGCCTGCCTTCATAGTCTTCTAACTCCGTTCGGGATGGCAATTCCTCTTATACCAAAATTATGGAAACAAGATATATTTTCACGGCTATTATTCGGTATTGGCAGTTAATCTCGGCTATTTTCACCTATTTCGGCTACTCCTGCGCTACTTCTGCTCCTGTCATTGTAATAAATAGTAAATGGGGTCGAAATCATTGTAATTGGCAATTTTTTGGTCAATGGATCGGCAAAGTCCTTTTCCCCCGCAAAAACGATGCGACTGCCGCAATAAGTGACAATACCGCAGAAATATAGAACGAGATGCGCAGACTGGACATTACGGCAGGCGCGATTAATTCCGGAAAGAATACTTTTCCCAAAATCAGCTGCTGGCTGGCCGGAGACAACTGCTCAATAACTGCCCCAGGTAAGAGTTGGGCCATGGGATTGTATCCCAAAAAGGCAGCAAATAAAGCCCCCGTCGGTGGCAAATTAGCAACCTGACTGGCCGCTGCAGCAGGCACGCCAGCACTGGTCAGCCCCTGGTACATAGTAGAGGGAAGGTTTTGGGTCAACCCGATGATCAATATACTAAAATACAAGGTCATACTAAGTGCTGTACCGGTATTTTGCAGAGTAGCCCGCATCCCGGAAGATGCCCCACGGTGCTCCGGTGGAACGGTATTCATAATTGCCGTTGTATTAGGTGCCGCAAACATACCCATGCCTATACCCGCGATCAGCAGAATAAGCACAAATGGAAGGTAATTGAAGTTGGCCGGTAATAACGTCAGTAATATAAAAGACAAAGCTGATAACAACATACCTGCAGTCGCCAATCCACGGGCGCCATATCGATCGGAAAAATACCCGCTGGTCGGACCCAGTATAAAAAAACCTAGCATCATGGGAAGCATATATATCCCCGCCCATAGAGGAGTCTGTTCAAAACTATAACCGTGGAGCGGCAACCAAATTCCTTGCAGCCATATAATCAACATGAACTGCAATCCGCCGCGGGCAATAGATGACAAAAATAAACTGAGGTTGCCTGCCGCAAATTCTCTAATCTTAAAGAGTTCCAGGCGAAACATGGGCATTTCAGAATGCAGTTCAATGAAGATAAACGCCGCCAACAGGATTATTCCGATGATTATTCCACCAATCACAAACGGGTTGCTCCAACCCATCTTCGCCTCACCATAAGGCATAATCCCGTAGGTAAGCGCCAATAAAAGAACGGTCAAACCAACCGCAAAAGTGCCATTACCCCACCAATCCATTTTTTGTTGTTTCAGCTGAATCCCGCTATCCTGCAATTTAATATAAGCCCAACCCGTACCGACCAAACCGATGGGTACACTAACCAGGAAGACCAGACGCCAGTGCCAATCAGCCAAAAATCCCCCAACGATTAAACCAACCAGAGAGCCTCCAATACCAAAAATTTGATTAAGGCCCATGGCCATACCCCGTTGTGAAGGTGGAAAAGCATCGGTGATAATCGCCGTACTGTTGGAAAACAAGAATCCAGCGCCAACACCCTGCAAAAGACGAAAGATAATTAATTCAACCGCTCCCGTATTCCCCTGCCCGGGAGTTAAAGCAAGTAAGATTGATGCCACCGTGAAAATGGCAAAGCCTAAATTGTATAACCGTGCTCTTCCGAAAATATCAGACACCCGCCCGAATGATACTAAAAATGTGGCGGTCACAACTGTGTAACCCATGAGAAGCCATAATAAATATACTGAACCCTCTGAAGACATGGGATCAATTTGAATTCCCCTAAAAATGGCTGGTAGAGAAATTAAAACAATATTTGCATTTAATGAAGCCATGAAAACGCCCAGAGAGGTGTTTGACAGGGCAATCCATTTATAACGTGAATTGGGCATGACATCCTCCGTATTTTTCTTATCTAAATAATAACCGCCATGCTTGCTGGCTTTTTCAGTCCTTACAGGGTAGTTGAATTGACATGGCCTGCGCTCGACTCTTCAGGTTGATTAAATCTCTCCGAACCTGTTCCATTGTTAACATTTTCTGTTCTATCAGGTTAATTTTTGCATCCAGATTGCTGATAATTTCTGTGAGATTTTCTTTTTGTTCAGCTCGTTCAACTGACTTTTTATAATCTTTTCTATGCGATTCAATTGTGTTATCAATCGATATGAATTTCTGCAGCTCTTCAAGTGATAGTCCCAGGGCATTTTTAATATCTTTTATCTTGATAAGTAATTGGACATGGTCCTGGGTATAGTATCTAATACTCCCTTTGCTTCGTTGAGGCGATGGCAACAAACCTATCTCTTCATAATATCTAATAGTTCGTTTAGTTAAACCACTTTGCAATGCAACCTGATCTATTTTTAGCCTGTCCACAGTGACCTCCTATCAGAATATATACCCCGTGCAAATAATAGCATTGGTTTTTAGCTAACGTCAACGTTAACGTTAATAAAGATAACACTCAATCCGATTATTCTATTATTATCCTTCCTAATTTGCGAAGTATAATATTATTAAGATTTATTATGGAGTGATGAACAATGGCCCAAGCGCATGAATTCATGATTGATCAGGTCATAACAATAGGCGAGGATGATACCGTCCAAAATGTATTGAGAACCTTTGTGCAGCATCGGATAAGCGGTGTTCCCATCGTAAACCCAAAAAATGAGCCGGTTGGATTCATCAGTGACGGTGATATTATGAACTACATTGGCTATCGCGACCCCATAATTTTCTTTTCTGATTTGACCTCCTATACAACTACCTGGATAGAAACCGAATCTCTTGAAGATAGAATTAAAAATCTCAAAAATCTTAATGTAATGAAAATCGCCACAAAAAGGGTAATAACGGTTCAGTTTAATGAAGACCTGGATAAAATTGCGAAGATTCTGGGTAAAAAGAAAATTAAAAAGGTTCCGGTAGTCAAGGATAAGAAATTGGTAGGGATTATTAGTCGTGGAGATATCATACGCTTTGTTGTAAATCATTACCTTGATTAATGGTAAAACAACCAGACTATTTCGCTATTCTGCCTCTATGCAAATCAGGATAATTGCGGGTGATGGAGGCAGAGCATAACAAACAAATCCATAATCATTTAAAGGAAACTCCTCATTAAACTAGCCTTATAACTTATAACTTCCAAGAGAAATGCCTAAGACTGCAAATTAAATTAGCCGGTTTTGCGGTTCAAAATAGTTTCTCCTGTCTACTCGATGCAACGTCTAGTAACCTTTATGACAAGCAATCGACTCTGAAATACAACTATACGGCCATTGTTTGTAATATTCCGCATCTATATTTTGCCAACTAATGCTCATCTATTTTGTATTATTTATATTATTCCTTGCTATTTATATCTATTTCGGCTACTCCGGGCTATACCAATTGTAAAAAATATGTAAATGGGGGTTTCAGCCTAATCGCCGGAACCCCCGTAGTTTCTTAAGTGGCGGAGAGAGGGGGATTCGAACCCCCGAGGGCGCTATTAACACCCTACTCGATTTCCAATTGTGTGAACCATCTCGCATCTATTCTCAGCTAATCTCTTCTGTTGTCATCTATTTGGGAATTCTGCCTCTCTGGCCGGCCAGTATTTTGCAGCTAGTCGCATCTATTTTCAAATAGTTTCGTCTATTTTGGCTACTCTTCGGCTACTCGAATCGAAACTCACTCCTTTGCTCTTGAAGCTGGTGGAGGCGAACCATGGCTGGCCAAATCCACAATCGGGAAGTGGCAGCTCTTTGAATCTCTTTAGGCTTTTCTTACACATAATAAATATTGACGGTTTATTTTGTTACTCGTTGGAGAATCAATGGCAGCATGTAGGATACGGCTAGCAGAGTAAAAACGGCAGTTAGTGCATAATTCATTACCGGTACGGAGGCTGTTCCCTCAGGTACTTTGAAATAAAATACCTGCCATA
>JBDKUD010000073.1:0-10736 GCA_039679805.1 Syntrophomonas sp.
GGTCTGGACCAGATATTTGTAACCAGTGTAAAGACAGCAGCCAACGAGGATTTGATAGGAAAAAGTTTGATTGAAATCGGACATGTGAGAGGCAAAGACCCTTATGAAGCTACATTTGACTTGCTCATGCAGGAAGAAAATGCGGTGGGAATGGTCGATTTCTATGGGCTGGAAGAGCATGTAATAGGCTTTATGCAGCGGCCCGAACAAAATGTTTGCACCGATGGCCTTTTAGGTGATAAGCCTCATCCCCGTGTATATGGCTCTTTTCCCCGGGTCCTGGGCAAGTATGTCCGGGAAGTTAAGGCATTAACCCTGGAAGCGGCTATCCATAAAATGACGGGTAAGCCGGCTGAGGTATTTGGCTTTGAGCGCCGGGGGACTATATGTGAGCAAAACTATGCTGACATTGTAGTATTCAATCCCGAAACGATAATGGACCAGGGCAGCTATGTGGAGCCTGCCCGGTATCCCAGCGGGATAGAATATGTTTTTATTAATGGACAATTAGTGTTATCAAAGGGCCAACATAGTGGTGTCAGAGCCGGCAAGGTATTAAGAAAGGCTCTTTGATTTTAAATTTGAGGTGATTAGTGATGAATTATGTTTTGGGTTTAAAATGCATCCAATGTGGTCAGGAACTAGAGGCGAAGAAGGGACTTTATACTTGTCCTGCCTGCGGTTCCCAAGCTGGAATCATGGATGTTATCTATGATTATAAGGCCATAAAAAGAGATTTCCGGCGGGAAGAGCTAAGTGCCAATCAAGAGCGGTCTATATTTCGCTATATGCCTTTTCTTCCTATTCAGCCCGATTCCAAACGGCCGCACCTGCGCATTGGCTGGACTCCCATGTATAAGCCGGAAGGTCTGGCCGCCAGTCTGGGTATGAGCAATTTATATATTAAGGATGATGGACAAAACCCCACCGCATCTTTAAAAGACCGGGCTTCAGTAATCGCTGTGGTTAAAGCGGCCGAAGAAGAGATGACTACTATTGCTTGTTCTTCAACCGGCAATGCCGCATCCTCCCTGGCAGGAAGTGCTGCCGCCATGGGTATGACCACCTTTATTTTTGTTCCCAGCCGGGCCCCACAGGGAAAAGTCGCTCAATTATTGATTTTTGGGGCTAATGTAATAAGTGTACAGGGTAATTATGCTGATGCATTTAAACTATCAGCAGCAGCCATTGACCGCTGGGGTTGGTACAACCGCAATGCGGCCATTAATCCTTATTTGGTGGAAGGGAAGAAAACCGTAGCTCTGGAAATTGCCGAACAGCTTAACTGGGAAGTACCAGACTGGGTAGTTCTTTCAGTTGGAGATGGGTGTACAATTGCCGGAGTATGGAAGGGATTTAAAGACCTCTATCAAGTGGGGTGGATTGATAAACTTCCCCGCCTCTTAGGCGTGCAATCAACTGGCTGCAGCCCGTTGACAGATGCTTTCCTTAATAATAGACCTTGGCAGCCGGCGGAGGAGAATACTATTGCCGATAGTATTGCCGTAGGTGTACCTCGTAATCCGGAAAAAGCGCTTGCTGCGATTCGTGAATCATCCGGAACCATGGTGGCGGTAAGTGATGAGGAAATACTGGAGGCTATGCGCTTTTTGGGCCGGACCAGCGGAATCTTCGGTGAACCAGCCGGAGTTACCGGCTTAGCCGGGCTTATTAAACTGGTTAACCAGGGTAAGATTAGTCCTGACGACCGGGTAGTATCCATTGTAACCGGTAACGGACTCAAGGATGTCAAGAATGCTATTGCCGCTGCAGGTAAACCAATTAAGGTGGAACCAACCATGGAGCAATTAGTAGAAGAACTAAATACCCGTAAGTTGCTAAAAGATTTTAATTAATTTATTCATATTATTATTTATAAGTGGAGGTAATACAATGCAAAAAATCCCTTTTGGGCCAACCTATGATGAGATGCTGCACCCGGAAACCATTGCCCCGGAGGTTAGAATGCAAGCTCTCAAAGTAAAGGATATTGATGAACTTAATCCTTTAAATCTGTTCAATATTAACTGGAAAAATGAAGAGGGAGAAGTACAGAAGGTAGTACTGCCGAAACAATTAACGGGGACTGAAGCTAATATAGTTGTTATGCTGGGCAAATACTTCCCATCAGGCTCTCATAAAGTGGGTCCTGCTTATGCAACTTTAATTGAAGGCTGTGTTGACGGAGAGATTCTGCCGGGCGAGCATACCATTCTGGGTCCTTCAACCGGTAACTTTGGTATCGGCGTATCCTATATCTGCGGTTTGATGGGTTATGATGCGATTGTCATAATGCCTGATAATATGAGTAAAGAACGCTATGAAAGAATTGAGAAATATGGTGCCAAATTAGATCTTACTCCCGGTACCGAATCTGATGTTATCCTAACTTTGCAGCGGACCTATGAATTGAAAAAGAATCCCAAGAACCGCCCCTTGGCCCAGTTTGAACTGATGCCCAATTATCGTTTCCATCGTTACGTTACCGGAAATTCTGCTATCGAAGCAGTGCAGGGAATAGGCAACGGACGTATTGCCTGTTTTGCATCAGCCCCGGGGTCAGCAGGAACTTTGGCGGCAGGAGATGAAATCAAAAAGGCTTTTCCGGAGGCTAAGGTTGTAGCTCTGGAACCTTACGAATGCTCAACCTTAACGACCGGTGGCCAGGGACAACACCGTATTGAAGGTATTGGTGACAAAATGTGTACCCTCATTCATAACATTTTGAATACTGATTATGTAGCGCTTATTCCTGATGATGATGCCGTACGTGGTTTGAAGGTTATTCAAGATGGAGCCGATGCTTTGGCCGAGCTGGGTGTACCCCGTGAATCAGTAACTGCTTTGCATGACCTCTTTGGCGTATCAGGAATATGCAATATTCTGGGGGCTATAAAAATGGCTCATCATTTAAAACTGGGTCCGGATGATAATGTAGTAACCATTGCTACGGATGGGTTCGACCGTTATCCGTCAGTACTGGAAGACCTGGAACGGCGTTATCTGGAAACTGAGAATTTTGTGCTTAAACGCTGGGCCCGGGATATTTTCCTAAATAGCAAGGCGGACTATGTTTATGATTACCGCAGTGCTCAAAACAAGGAAAAACTATTCCTGCAAAAGGAGAAAGACTGGCTGCCGTTTGGTTATTCGGAAGAATATCTGGAAAGTATGCGCAGCCCTGAATTCTGGGAAAGTGAATTTGCAAAAGTTGCTGATTACGACGAAAAAATTAAAGCCATGAGGTAAGTTCCGAAGTAATAGCATGAACAATGCCTCTGCAAGCATTTAATTATTTCAATGATAAATATAGAGAAAAATGGTTTAAAATTCCTTGGGTCTTGTTAAAATATAAAATGGACGAGTTTTACAGGTTGCAAAAATATTTAAACTTTTTGGAGGCATGATCATGCATAAGAAATTATTTATTCCTGGACCAGTTGAAGTAAGAGATGATGTTCTGGAAAAGATGGCAACACCTATGATAGGTCACCGCAGCAAGGATTCTTCAGCATTACAGCGGCGTATTAGTGATAAGCTAAGGAGTTTGTTCTTTACTGAGGAAGAAATACTGCTATCCACCAGTTCCGGCAGCGGATTAATGGAAGGTGCTATACGTTCCTGTACATTGAAGCGGGCGGCGGTTTTCTCCGTGGGAGCTTTTGGTAATCGCTGGTTTGAGATGGCCCAAAACAATAATGTTCCCGCTGATAAATTCGAGGTGGAATGGGGAACAGCTACTACTCCTCAGCAGGTGGATGAGGTTTTATCCAGTGGAAAATATGATTTGTTAACCATTACTCATAATGAAACTTCCACAGGTTTGATGAATCCGGTTGAGGCCATAGCTGATGTAGTAAAGAAGTATCCTGATGTTGTTTATTGTTTGGATACAGTTAGTTCCATGGGTGGTACCCGGATAGAAGTTGATAAGCTGGGGGTTGATATTTGTATTACTTCAACTCAAAAATCCCTGGGTCTTCCTCCGGGAATGGCCATTTGTTCTTTTTCCAAGAAGGCCATGGAAAGAGCTAAACAGGTACCCTTCAGAGGAATGTATTTAGATTTGTTAGCTCTTTATGACTATATTCAGAAAAAAGACTATCAATATCCATCTACACCGTCACTTTCACATATGTTTGCCTTGGACTATCAACTGGATCGCATTATGGACGAAGGAATAGAAAATAGATTTAAAAGGCACCTGGAAATGGCAGAATATGTTCGCAATTGGGGCAGAAAACATTTTGAGCTGTTTGCGGATGAGGCTTACCTATCCAATACCTTAACTAATATTAAAAATACTAAGGGTATAGATGTGGCAGCTTTGAATAAGGAACTGGGTAACCGTGGCTTTCAGATATCCAATGGTTATGGCAAGTTGAAGGATAAAACCTTCCGCATTGCCCATATGGCTGACTGCACATTGGATGAGATTAAAGAGTTGATTGGAAATATTGATGATATTCTAAAGCTGTAAAACCAGGTATTCAAAGCGCAAATTCCATGCACATACCAGGGCCGTTACAAACGATCTCTATTTATTTTTATAATAGGAGTGGATAATATGATTAGGATACTGGTTACCGATGGTATGGAAGACAGTGCCAAAAATAAACTCAGTGAATTAGGTTTTGAGGTAGTAAAACAATTTTATGCCCCTGATGAACTGGGTACAGCGCTTAAAGATTTTGATGTTTTGGTGGTAAGGTCAGCCACCAAAGTACGTAAACCAATAATTGACCAGGCTTTGGAAGGCGGAAGACTTAAGCTGATTATCCGTGCCGGCGTGGGGCTTGACAATATTGATGTCAGCTATGCTAAAGAAAAGGGCATTATGGTCTCCAATACTCCCAAAGCCAGCAGTGCTTCGGTTGCCGAGTTGACTATAGCTCATATGTTAACTGTGGCACGTTTCCTGCAAAACTCCAATGTGAGTATGCGTCAGGGAAAATGGGAGAAGAAACTCTATGAAGGCGTAGAACTTTATGGTAAGATTCTGGGAGTGGTAGGATTTGGGCGCATTGGCCGCGAAGTTGCGAATCGGGCTCAAGCGCTGGGCATGAAAGTAATATATTCTGATGTTAAACCTATAGATGAACAAGCTTTTGAATATGCCGATTTTCATGAACTATTGGAGCAAGCTGATTTTGTATCACTGCACTGTCCCTTTGATCCGGACCAAGGTCCATTAATCGGTGCAAAGGAATTAAACATGATGAAACCAGGGTCTTTTCTGATTAATTGCGCTCGGGGAGGTCTGGTTTCGGAAACCGCTTTAATGGATGCACTCGATAATGAACATCTGGCCGGAGCTTGTTTAGATGTATTTGAAAATGAACCTACTCCTAACCAGGCTTTATTAAATCATCCCCGAGTATCTTTTTCACCACACATCGGGGCATCAACCGTTGAGGCCCAAAAACGTATTGGCGAAGAAGTGGTGAGTATAATTGTAGACTATTCTCGCTTGAACAAGGTGGGGGCTTAGGTTTGAGAACCGATACTACCGGGGAACCAACAGGAGGAAATTTAGTATGGCAATAGTAAGACCTTTCCAAGCCTTAAGACCACGACCGGACCTGGCAGCAAGAGTTGCGGCCTTGCCTTATGATGTTATGAACAGTGATGAAGCCAGGGAAATGGTTAAAGGCAACCCCTATTCTTTTCTTCATGTGGACAAAGCGGAAATTGATTTGGACCCTGGTATCGGACTGTATGATACTCAGGTCTACCAAAAAGCCAGTGAAAATTTGCAAAAAATGATAGATGATAAGGTGTTAATCAAGGATATCGAGGCCAATTTTTATATTTACCGGCAGGTAATGAATGGGCGGGAACAAACGGGGCTGGTAGCCTGTGCATCCATTGATGATTATCTTGATAATGTAATTAAAAAACATGAAAATACCCGGGCCGACAAAGAGGCTGATCGGATAAAGCATGTTGATTTTTGTGATGCCAATACCGGACCTATTTTTTTAACGTACCGAGCGCAGGCAGAAATTGATTCTATTTTAAAAAAGTGGACAGAGAAGGAACCAGTTTATAATATTTGTTCTGAGGATGGCATCAGTCATATTATCTGGACAATTGAAGATCTGGAAATTAACACTCGTTTGCAAGAACTTTTCCGGGAGGTTAAATACCTTTATATTGCTGACGGACATCACCGCTGTGCATCGGCTGTCCGGGTAGGCCAAATGCGCAGAAAAGAACTGCCTGAGTATACTGGCGAAGAAGAATTTAACTATTTTCTGGCAGTAATATTTCCCGATAGTGAGCTCTATATTATGGACTATAACCGAGTGGTTAAAGATTTGAACGGACTTAGTCAGGCTGATTTCATAAATTCAGTAAGCCAAAGATTTGATGTTGAACCTTATTCCGGCCCTGGACCATATAGGCCTGAACACAAGCACAGTATAGGAATGTATCTTCAGGGGCAGTGGTATAAGATTACAGTACGGGCAGGCAGCTTCCGGGCAGATGACCCGGTAGACCGCCTGGATGTATCAATTCTGCAAAACCAGCTTCTTCAACCAATACTAGGTATTGATGACCCCAGAACTGATAAGAGGATCGATTTCATAGGCGGAATCCGGGGTTTGGAGGAATTGGAGAAGAGAGTGGAAGCAGGAATGGCGGTGGCCTTTTCCATGTATCCTACCGGTATTGATGATCTGATGGATATCGCTGATGCCGGTCAGGTCATGCCTCCCAAATCAACCTGGTTTGAACCCAAGTTAAGAAGCGGTATTTTCGTGCATAAGCTTTCCTGACAACTGACAGAAAGGCTATAGAATTTTATAGGACTTTTATAATTATGGGCAAGTTTCTAAATAGAAGCTTGTCCATATTTTTTTAACGTAATATCCAAATATATATAGGTAAAACATTAACATAGTAGAATTAAATAAAATTCAGTTTTATATAAATATATTAGCTCCGTTAAAACTAGAATATTCCTTGTTTTATGAAAATAAAAATCCGCTCTATATTTTATGCCATCAAAGAGACTAACTTACACAACTGGTAGCTATTAATTCAATGAACTTATATGAAGTCATGGGACAAACTTTATTTAGAAAGTGCTGTAAAGGGGGAGAATTAAAAATTAATACAGATAAGAAATTTTGCTCCAGACAAGATTTAAAACAAGTGATTACAAATTCGTATGACGCAATATTTGTTACCGACGGGAAAGGAAATGTACTTTTATGTAACCCTGCTACGGGGAGATTGTTGAATGTTAATCCACAAGAGCTGATAGGAAAGAATGTAAAGAATTTAACCCAAAAAGGTGTTTATGATCGATCGGTGGCTATGGAAGCAATACAAGCCCGCTCGACGTTCACCGGACTTATAATAAATAGGGACGGCGTTAAAATAATGTCTACCGGTACACCAATATTTGATAAAAACGGTGAGATAGTTATAGTTGTTGTTAATTCCCGAGATTATGATCTGGTAGAAAAGTACCTTAAGGCTTTGGAAAATGAAAGTAATAAGGCTGATAGATATAAAACCGCTGCAGGATATTTGAGTGAAAAAGAACTGGCACAGAATTCTGTGGTAGCAAAGAGTGAAAAAATGAATAACGTCGTTAAAAAATGCACACATATAGCTAAATCAGATAGTACTGTAGTATTATTAGGCGAATCTGGTAGTGGTAAAGAGGTAATAGCCAGGTTAATCCATCGGCATAGCCACCGGTCTAAAGAGCCATTTATACCGGTTAATTGCCCGGCCATACCTTCGCAACTATTGGAGTCTGAATTCTTTGGTTATGTCGCTGGAGCTTTTACTGGAGCGAGCTCTAAAGGAAAACCAGGTTTGTTTGAGATTGCTCATAAAGGAACTTTGTTTCTGGATGAAATCGGTGAATTATCGATAGCGCTTCAGTCTAAATTACTGCGAGTAATAGAAACGAGTGAAGTTCAAAGGTTAGGCAGTACAAAGGTTTTTAAAACTAATGTCAGGATTATTGCGGCTACTAATAGAGATCTGCGCAAAATGGTTGAGCAGGGAACGTTTAGAAGTGATTTATATTATCGTCTTAATGTAATACCAATATATTTGCCTCCTTTAAGGGAACGACCTGATGATATTATGGCACTTGCCGAATTATTCCTAAATGAATTAAACAGAAAATATGCATTTAAAAAAGAATTTACCGCCCAGTCCATTATAACAATGCTCGATTATAATTGGCCGGGGAATGTCAGGGAGCTAAGAAATGTGGTAGAGAGGCTTGTTGTAACCTCAAGTGGGAACTATCTTGATTTTGGAGATGATGTCTTAATAAAAAAACGAGTTTCTTCAAGTGATGAGATGGTTCCTCAACCGCAAGCATCTAACTTGTATCATGGAACCTTAAAAAGTGTTTTAAGAGAAGTTGAAGAGGAATATATAAGCCAGGTATTAGCTCAATGCGACGGTCATATTGGCAAAGCAGCTGAAAGACTGGGAATTCACCGAACTATGCTTTATCGTAAGATTAAGGCTAATGAAAACTCTCAAAATAGTTTAATGCTTTTCCCTTCAACTGATAATGAGCTTTGATATAGGGATGTTGCAAGAGCGATTCAAATGTACCTAATTTGCAACTTTGTTGGTAGAGTTTATGCAACTAGATTAAGAAATCATAAATAAAACAGCCAAATAAGAAAAAGCCCAAATTCATTAAATACAAAATGAATTTGGGCTTTTTCTTATTATTGCCCTAATTATTGTAATTTATGGGTGGGATGGCACACATCTTGCTCCATTAAGAAGTAGAGTCACCCATTATTAGAGTTTACAAAGAAGGGAGGGAATAAGAACAGCTAAAAATCCAAATTTGTAATGTAAATTAAGGTTATTGAAGGAGGTAGAGATATGAAGAAGGTTGTTATCACAAGTGCGGCCAGAACGGCTGTAGGTGCGTTTATGGGCAGTATTAAGACCGTACCGGTTGAGGACCTTGCTACTGTTGCAACCAAAGCTGCAATCGAAAGGTCTAAACTTGATCCCCTGGAAATTGATTCGGTAATTATGGGCCATGTGGAGGGTTCCATGGATGTAAACAACATGGGGCGCATTACGGCCTTAAAGGCAGGATGTATGAATGCTCACGGTATGCAAGTCGCCCGGATCTGTGGCTCTGGTTTCCAGGCTATTGTATCAGGATGGCATGAGATATTGACTGGTGCATCAGATATAGTTGTAGCTGGTGGTGCCGAGTCCCTTTCCCGGGCTCCTTATTATTTGCCATTAAGTGCACGTTATGAAGGTTTTGGAAGTAATGGTAAGAAGCTCTTGTGTTCTAATGAGCAGGCCCATATGAATGCCGCTCCCAAGGAGATGTACCCCCAGGTTTGGATGGCAATAACTGCTGAAAATGTTGCTGAACAATGTAATATTTCCCGGGAAGATTCCGACCGGTTCGCCTATGAGACTCAGATGAAAAACAAAGCTGCTGTGGAAAGCGGCCGGTTTGATAGAGAAATAGTTCCGGTGGAAATCAAGTCAAGAAAAAGCACTATTATTTTTGATAAAGATGAATTTGCCAAACCGGATACCACCATTGAAGGTTTAGCGAAGCTAAAACCAGCATTTAAAAAAGACGGTATTGTTACCGCTGGTACCGCTACCGGGCTGAATGATGGCGGAGCTGCCCTGGTTTTGATGTCCGAAGAGAACGCCGAGAAGCGCGGACTGGAACCCATGGCATATATAGTTGATTATGCTATCGGCGTATGTGATCCGATGGTAATGGGGTTGGGCCCGGCTTACGGCATTCCCAAGCTGCTTAAAAAGGTCGGACTGGAAATGACCGACATCGATCTTTATGAAATAAATGAAGCCTTCGCTGCCCAGGTGCTGGGTTGCCTTAGATTAATGGATGTATATCCATGGCAGGGGGATGAGAAATCGCAGATTATGTATCCCAAACTTAACCCCAATGGTAGCGGCCTGGCTATGGGGCACCCGCTGGGAATGACCGGTGCCAGAATTACCATGACCGCCTGTTATGAAATGATTGAGAAAAATTATAAGAAAGCCATAGTAACTGCATGCATCGGTGGTGGTATGGGACTCACCATATTGCTGGAAAGACCTTAGTAAAAAATGGATGATATGGGAATATGTAATCACCTATGCAAAGGAGGATAGAAGTATATGGAAAGATGGAAAACGATGGAACGCATCCCTGCACCCTACTTGATTCCTAAATTTGGGCCCCTTACTGGAATGCGGATTTTGCATTCCGGCAGTATTGTGGCAGCCCCGTTTGCTGCTCAGTTATGTGCCGACTTCGGAGCGGAATTAATTCATGTTGAGTTGCCCCAGATAGGGGATACGTACCGTACTCAGAAACCGCAGATATCAAGTGAAGACGGTACAAAGCATATGGGTGCTGCTTATTGTCAAAAACGTAATAAATTAAGTTTTGCCCTCAATACCAATATGAAAATTCCCGAAGCCAGGGAAATATTTCTGTCACTGATCAAGCAGAGTGACGTCTGGATCGAGAACATGGTTTGGATCGAAAAACTGGGTATAGATTGTAAAGAATTACTCGAGATTAATCCGAAACTGGTCATCGTGCATGTAAGCGGGTACGGTCGGCCTCAGTTTGGCGGCGATCCTGCCATCTGTAACCGCCCTTCCTATGACCCGATCGGCCTTGCGGAAAGTGGCCAGATGAACCTGTTCGGTAATCCTCCACCGGAACCCCCGGTTTACCCGAT
>JBDKUD010000046.1:0-10275 GCA_039679805.1 Syntrophomonas sp.
GCAAGCTAGAGAGTCAAGCAATTGTGCAAACCTATTTCCCCTGGATATGCGGATTGCATATTCTGCTGGATTACGTTATTGATCAGGAGGAGGATAAAAAAGGCGGGGATTTGAATTTCACATTTTATTATATAGACTTGGATGAGATGATGGTAAGATTAAAGATGTTTATTAACCAGGCGCACCAAAATGCCTGCATTTTACCCAAACCTGAATTTACTAAAACCGTAATTGAAGGCCTTTTGGCCATGTATTTATCTGACAAAAAAGTTTATCAACATGGTTATAAAAAACTGGCTCGGCAATTAGTTAATGAATCTGGTGGAGGAACCAGGAATACGTTAAGATTATGTTCATTAGTCAGGAAATTCCTATAGCTGCGATAATCAAACAGTGTTAACTTAAAGCCAAATTATGCTCTAATTAAATGTTTAGATACTAAGCAAAAGTTAAGCACCGCATTATTAACTGTATACCGGACTATATATTTGGGTGGTCCGGTATTTTTGTGTTAAAAATCCGGTATTCAGTATTCAAAGTCAATAATGGTTTACGCAAGAACCAATTAAGGGTTAAACTCTTAAATAGATTATTTTGCAGAATAATGTTTATAAACTATATAGTATAGTCTGATGAAATACATTATTTTGCTGATCTGATATTTTGACCAGTATTTGCAGCTATAAAAATATTCATAGGGGGAATGGTACCTTGTTTGAAATAATTGAAAAGGAAGTTTTGGCGCCGGCTATAAAACTATTTAAAGTATCAGCTCCAGAAATAGCGGTCAAAGCCCAACCAGGGCAGTTCATAATACTTCGCATGGATGAAAAAGGTGAAAGGATTCCTCTCACCATTGCCGATTTTGACCGTGACAAAGGTTTACTGACCTTGATATTTCAAGAAGTAGGGCGAAGCACTAAAGAAATTGGCCAACTTAATCAGGGAGACAGCATTTTAGACCTGGTGGGTCCCTTGGGCAAACCATCGGAAATAGAGAAATTTGGCCGGGTAATTTGTGTTGGCGGCGGTGTGGGAGTTGCTCCGATATACCCGATTACCAGAGCCATGAAACAGGCCGGCAACGAAGTTATATCCATTATTGGTGCCCGGAATGGTGATTCACTCATACTGGAGCAAGAAATGAAGGAAGTTAGCAATGAACTTTATGTAGTTACCGATGACGGTTCAGTTGGTATGAAAGGGTTTGTAACCACGAAGTTGCTGGAAATACTGGGAGAAGGTAAACCTGACCTGGTAGTAGCCATAGGTCCGCTGGTAATGATGCAGGCAGTATCAGAACTAACCAGACCTTACCAGATAAAAACCGTCGTCAGTTTGAATTCCATTATGGTGGATGGAACCGGAATGTGCGGAGCCTGCCGCGTACCGGTGGGACAAAAAACCAAATTCGCTTGTGTAGACGGTCCCGAATTTGACGGGCACCAGGTAGACTGGGCCATAGCAGCTATGCGTGCGCGTATGTTTACCGATGAAGAAAAAACCGCCATGGATGAATATCATCATCATGCAGGAGGTGAATGCCAATGTCGAAAGGCAAAATAACACCTGACCGCCAGGAAATGCCCTTGCAGGATGCGATAGAAAGAAGCAAGAATTTCAACGAAGTTTCACTGGGTTACACAGAGGAACAGGCCTTGCTGGAAGCCTCCCGCTGCCTTACCTGTAAAAAGCCAAAGTGTATGGAAGGATGTCCGGTAGATGTAGAGATCCCCGCATTCATAAAATTTATCCAGGAAGAAATCCGGGATTTTCAAAAGGCTATTGATAATATAAAAGAAAACAATAACCTGCCTGCCATTTGTGGCCGGGTTTGCCCCCAGGAAAACCAGTGTGAAAAATACTGTGTGCTGGGTAAAAAATCTCAACCGGTAGCTATCGGGCGGCTGGAAAGATTTGTGGCTGATTGGGAAATGTCCAATGGAGAAAGTAAGTCCAGTACAATTAATCCTACCGGCAAAAAAGTCGCCGTAGTAGGTTCTGGTCCTTCCGGACTTACTGTTGCTGCTGATTTAGCCATGCTGGGGCATGAGGTAACAGTTATGGAAGCACTGCATACACCGGGAGGGGTTCTGGTATATGGTATTCCCGAATTCAGGTTACCAAAATCCATTGTGCAAAGAGAAATTGATAATATCAAAAAATTAGGAGTAACTGTTAAAACCAATATGGTGGTAGGCAAAATCAACACTATCGATGAATTACTGGGGGAAGACTACGATGCTGTATTCGTAGGTACCGGTGCGGGCCTGCCATATTTTATGAATATTCCGGGAGAGAACTTCAATGGCGTGTATTCAGCCAATGAATTTTTAACCCGCAATAACCTGATGAAAGGCTACTTATTCCCGGATTACCTGACACCAATCAAAATCGGCCGGCGGGTAGCCGTAATCGGCGCCGGCAATGTAGCCATGGACAGTGCTCGTACAGCTCTGCGTTTGGGTGCCAAAGAATGTTACATAGTTTATCGGCGCTCGGAAAACGAAATGCCCGCTCGTAAAGAAGAGATAGAACATGCTGTAGAAGAAGGTGTGCAGTTGCGACTGCTCACCAGCCCGGTTGAAATAATAGGTGATGAAAATGGCCGAGTAAAAGCTATGGTATGTCAAAGATTCGAACTAGGCGAACCAGACGAATCCGGACGCCGGAGCCCGGTACCCATTCCAGGTTCTGAATATGAAATGGAGATGGACACGGTTATCATGGCTTTGGGGCAGGGGCCTAACCCGCTGGTTTCTCAGACAACCCCCGACCTGCAAACCAACAAGCATGGTAATATTGTTGCAGACGAGGCCACCGGTCAAACTAGCAAACCCGGCGTTTTTGCCGGAGGCGATATTGTAACCGGAGCGGCTACGGTAATTAAAGCCATGGGGGCCGGTAAAAAAGCTGCTAAGGCTATACATGAGTATTTAACGAAAAAATAGACCAAGTTCTTCACTAAAGGCTGCAATTAAGTAAATAACTACAATAACGCGAAGCATAATGCTTTGCGTTTAAAGTTTAATCCTATAGGCGGTATAGTAATATTTAACAATGCGGGAAATTAATATATAATTACTATTGAGTCATTATTATTGTCGGATTATGTATTACTTTAAAGGAGGACTAATAATGTTAAAAAGCAGGTTTTGGCTTTTGCTTATTATGGCGCTTTTGATTACTGGGTTTACATGTCAAACTGCCCTGGGAGAGGATCGGCCGATTGTGGATACCAGGGTTTCGCTTTATCCTGGTACAGCACAAATATCAGTCATTGATAAACAAGTATCCACAAACCAAATGATGGATGTTGCACCATACATACAAGATGGATTTACCATGATACCGGTCAGGGGCGTGTTACAAGCTTTGGGAGCAACGGTAAACTGGATTCAAGATACTAGACAGATAGAAGTAACCTCTTCCGGTACACACATTCTACTAACAGTGAACTCAAATAATGCACTTATAAACGACCGCAGTGTTGTTATGGATAAGCCCGTGCAGATAATTAACAACCGGACTATGATCCCCATTCGTTTTGTAGCTGAGAACTTGGGCTGCGTAGTTAAATGGGATGGAGCTCAAAATAGAATAGATATAATAAACAAAACTATTGCTTCAGCCAAGGGGGTAGTAATAGGTTATGGAGAATTCGATAAAGCCATGGCCTGGACCAAGTACCGGACCGAGAAACAATACGGACCAGGTATGTGGACAGCTGAAGCTGAAAACGGTAAAACCTGGGCGGAAGTATTTCCGCAAATAGTTTTGAATGAAATAGTTGTCGGAGAAATTGTCGAGGCCGAGGCATTAGCCCAAAATATACAAGTCCCTGATGATGAGATTAACAATGAAATTGCCAAATATCAAAAGTTAATTAATGAGGATAAGGACTTGGCGAAGGTAGTTAAACAATATAACATAGGAGATTCTTTCCTACGGGGAATGGCTAGAGAATCCCTTTTCGGAGCTAAATATAAATCTAACTATACGCAATCAATAAAAATCACCGACAATGAGATAAAGGCTTACTATGATGTGAATAAATCTACTTTTACCGCTGAAAAAGTAAAAGCTTCTCATATATTAATAAAGACCCGTGATGATTCTACGCAGGAAGGCAAAGATTACAACCAGGCAGCTTATCAAAAAGCCTCCCAGATATTAAGACGTGCTCAGGCAGGTGAAGATTTTGCCACTCTGGCCCGGCAATACTCTGAAGACTCCGGAACAGCACCCAACGGCGGAGACCTAGGCTACTTTCCCAAAGGGGTTATGGTAAAAGAATTTGAACAAGCAGCTTTTGCTCTGAACAAAGGGCAAATTTCGGATTTGGTAAAATCCATCTATGGCTATCACATTATAAAGGTGGAAGACCATACCACCGTTGTCTCATCCTACGACCAGGTCAAAGAAACCATTAAGAATTTACTGATGGAAAACAAGGTGCAGGAAAATATAAAAGCACTGGCTCAAGATGCCGATGTTAAGGTTTATGGGTTGGAGTAGGATAGTGAAGGCAGAATAAACCAGGATAGAGAACATGGTATAACTGAATAGGCCGATATCTAATAGTTTATACTTAATAAATTGTGAATTATCGCACTAAAATCCCCTCTGGTAGAGTTTTAACACTATCGGAGGGGATTTTGTTAATCATAGGAGTATTGTCACCCGCACCTTTTAAAATATACTTCAGCAAGTTTAACATACAGAACAAATTCGATGTAGCCAAATTGAGTATTTTTCCTATGACTTGCTAGCGTCACGAGTATTTGTTTAAGTAAATAGGAGGATTAAATGGAAAAATAACGAAGTCAATTATAATATGAAAAAAATGTAAAAGTGAGTGAAAATTATGCGAATTTCTTTAGTATTTAATGCCGATCAAGAAATAACTTTACCCATCCAGTATAACCATATCGTGCAGGGGTTTCTCTATAACAGCTTATCTGATAAAGACTATAGCAATTTTTTGCATCATACCGGATATGAACTGCATAACAAGGTCTTTCGGCTTTTCACCTTTTCGCGCATTCTAGGGTCGTTTCGCATAAATCGCACTACTGAGAAAATATCCTTCCAGCCCCCTGTACATATTATATTATCCTCACCCCTGGAACAATTCATCACTGACCTCGCCGAAACTTTAATAAAATCTAATACCCTCTTCCTAGGCCAAAACACTTTAGAAATTGCAAGCATAAGTGTGCATAGAGATATTTCATTTGCAGATAAAGTCCAGATCAAAATGTTATCACCAATGGTAGCATACTCCACAGTTATGGAAGATGGTAAAAAGAGGACCGAGTACTATTCTCCCTGGAAATCCAGATTCACTGAAATAGCCAAGCAAAATCTCTTATCAAAATATCAGATTTTGTATGGGGAGATTCCTCAGAACCAGGAGTTCAAAATCATTCCCAATGGCATGCAGGAAAAGAAATTCAAGGTCGTAGCTAATTATAAAGGCACCATAATCGAAGGATACAATGGTATCTATTGGCTCAAAGGTAATCCCGAACTGATAAAAGTTGCTTATGAGACAGGACTGGGTAGCAAAAACTCCCAGGGATTCGGGTGCTGGGAGGTGGTGGGGTAGAGAAAATAAGAATTAATAATGGAGGGAGAATATGGGCTTTTTAAATGCAATGCAAGCAATCGGAGCTACTGATCAGAAAAGTGGGTTAGAAACATATCTTAGTTTCCCATTAAGAGGTCAAGGAAAAGTAATTCGAGTATGGCTAAAGACCGAAGGTGATTCATCAATATCGCCACTTAATATCCTTGGTATTTATAGAGTTGATATTGCTGAATTCAGCGATGAACTGACCATGCTTAGACGCTATATGTATCGTAAACCCCCATCCAGTGCCACATGGACATTTAGCCCGATTCGAAAAATTGACAAACCCGCTTCTGAAAAAAGCAATTATGTAAAGTTCTTTGGCAAAGAGGGAATTTGGAAAGAAGATAAAAAATCACTTTTATATAAGTTCAACAATGCCGTTTTGCCTGATTACGAAAGGGAAAAGGTGTTTGCAGAAGGATCTACGGCCTTAATAATGTCAGAATTAGAAACTAAAATTCAATCAGTATTTAAAGATCTGGATAAAAACTTTTCGCATATTATTGTATTTGGTTTTGAAGATAATGGAGATTTTAGATATCCAGGAGATATTCAACCAATGGTTGAATATTTCAAAAGAAAGTTGTCAAAAAGTCTTAAGGGAACAGTGAAGCAAAATAGAGAAGTTTCAACTAAGCCTGATGAAAGTCGAAAATGTAAGCTATGCGAAAACGAAACGTACACATTAGTTACATTGGATAAAGTATTCAAGTTTTCCACTAATGACAAGATGAATACATTGCCAGGACTCGATAAGAAAGAAATAAAATACGCATTTTCGGTTTGTGAATCATGCTTTCAAGAAATATCATCCGGAAGAGAGAAAGTAGATCGCATTTTCACTGAGCGGTCATTGCTTCCTGGTATTAATATTTGGGCAATACCTGAAGCAACTAGTAATAATCAGTTATTAAGAAATTTATTAACAAATTGGCAAGAAGCTATTGGAGCAGAAAAAGCAATTAGCTTAAGCGAAAAACGTGAGAAACAGTACTTTTCGCGTATGGCAGCTCAAGGTAGTGGGTTAGTTTTTCATTTCGTATTTTGGGAAACCAATAAAAATCAGGAAAGAGTGCATTTAATGATTGAAGATGTGCCGCCTGAAAGACTTGCGAGATTGGCTAGTTGCTGGATAGATGCTTTCTCCAGGGTGTCTGGTAATAATGTTGAGTCTAATGGAGTAGAGCTAGATTGGGCGATTCGAAGCTTGTATAAGACATTAAATACTCTTGTCCCTAGTGATAAAACAGCTAACAAAAATAAAAAAAATAATGACAAGAAAAATAAGAATGAGAGATTTTTCCGCGATTTTGCGTTAACAGTAATTGGGAAGATGTTACAGGGATCAGAATTGCCGGTGGATGCTTTTAAGAAATTAGTTATGGCAAGGCTCAGTAGCCTAATACATGGGGATGAAAAGTGGGAAGATATTCAAAAAACTATGCTCTATATCCAGGTGTGGGTTGAATATATGATTTTAATAAATTATGAAATGAAAGGTGTGAAATAATGCAACTAGCTGTTCTGGAACGTTTTAATGATCCATATATGCAAACGCCAATGGGTAAAGGTGTCTTCCTAGCGGGGGTAACTTTAGGTTTTATGGCAGATCGCCTAGCTGGTGATGAAGGGGACATAGCTGGGACCAGTATTTTTAAACAAATACAATTTGGACGCATGGATTCAAACAATCTAAAACGTTTACTTAGCAGGGTACCTCAATGGCTAAAAGGTTATAAAGAAGAATTAAAATATACCGGTCTAATAACGGCATTAACAGCATGCTCTCAAGAATACCTGCTGGAATCAGCCGGGGAAGAAATGGGCGTTAATGGTAATTTTGCTTTCACAAGCGGATTTATTAACGCAAATAAATATTTCTGGGGTATATTCCCGTCGCAAAAGGACAGCTCTAATAAAGTCAAGCCGGAAATAATTTAAAAATTAGGAGGTTAATATTATGGCTTTCAACAAAAGACGCGAATATTTATTTTTATATTCTGTCAAGGATGCTAATCCTAATGGAGATCCTCTTAATGAAAACCATCCAAGATACGATGAAGATACCCAACAGGCTATGGTATCAGATGTCCGTATTAAGCGAACTATTCGGGATGAATGGGTTAGGAAAAACGTTGACAATCAGCACGTATTTATTGATGGGGAAGCTAAGACTCTTCAAAAAAGATTTGAAGAATTAAAAACAATTACCCAACAGACTGAGGGCCCGAAAGTTATGCAAGAATGTATTGATACCCGCCTATTTGGAGTTACCTTTGCATTAGGTGATAAACATTTTGCTTGGACGGGGCCTGTCCAATTTAAATGGGGACGTTCTTTACATGCTGCAACTTTTAAATTTATCCAAGGTACGGCAGCTTTCGCAACAAGCGAAACGAGTCAGCAGCGTTCTTTCCGTAATGAATATATTGTTCCATTTGCGTTGATGGCTGTGTACGGGATCGCAAATCAATACCCTTCAGAAATAACTACTGCTACTGATATTGACTTGGATATTATGCGTGAAGCTTTATGGGAAGGAACCAATAATTTGATAACTCGGAGTAAAAATGAGCATAAGTCTCGCTTGCTGCTGGAAATTACTTATAAAGAGAATTATAAAGGTAAAATTGGCTCTTTGGATGAAAGAGTGAAGTTAACTAAACATGATGGTAGTGAATTAAGTTCTGATCAACAAAAGTCTTTGCGTAGTCTTAGGGAGGTTCAGGTTCAAATGAAAAACCTAATTGAATCAATTGTTCAAAAAATCGATAATATTGATGAAATTCTTCTTATAAAAGATGCAGACCTTTTATTACCTGAAACAAAAACACCAAATCAAGATACAATTATTCCGGGGAACATTAAAGTATTTAAAGAAAAGTTCGGGGATAAGTTTAAACTTGAACTGAGGTGATGAAAATGGTTCTAGTTTTCGATGTAAAAAGCGATCTGGCCTTATTTCGCAAACCATATACTACTACATCAATGATCTCATATCCATTTCCGCCTCCTACCGCAGTGGCAGGTTTGTTAGGGGCAGTCGTAGGTATAGATCATGGCGCAGCGGATGATGGCAAGCAGGCTAACTACTGGAGAGAGTTAAAGGGTGTTCAAGTTGCCGTTTCTATAAGAAGACCAGTTTCTTGGTATACTACAGCCGTTAATCTAATGAAATACAAAAACACAAATGCAAATATGGGAGAGCATATTCAGGTTAAACATCAGATGTTAAAGAACCCGTGTTTTCGTGTTTATGTTAAGGGTGGCAATAACTATACAAAGCTCAAAGAATATCTGGAGAGGCAGGAGTTCATTTATACTCCCTGTCTAGGGCCTGCTTTTACAATTGCAGATATAAACTATATAGGTGAATATAGTGAAATTGAAAACTCTGCTCCGGGTGATGTGCATACAGTCATTCCACACGGAGAAGGAATGATTTTGGATGTATTAAAATCTGGAGGGGTTTTTAAAGAAACTGTTCCATTCCGAATGGACAGCAATCGCAGATCGCAAGAAAGCGTGACGGTTTATTACGGCCAGAAGCCATTACAGGGAGAGACGGTCAAGCTCGTACTCAAAAATTCAGGAGGTATCGAGCTTAGCCAGGTAGGAGAGGAAAGGGTGGCATGGTTTGATGCATGGTAAAGTATGTAGTCATCCGGGGAAGAATCTAGAAGAACATTTGCTAAATGTACTAGAGTGGGCTGAAGAATTAGCTGAATTTTATGCTTTGCCACTGTCAGACCAAGAAAAGACCGCCATTGCCCTGCATGATATAGGAAAGGCTGCTGTACTATTTCAGGGTAAACTTTGTCCGAATTGTCCAGAAAGATCAAATTGCCCCAATCCTTATCCTAGAGTTAAAGGTAAATCATATGGTCATGCGGAGCCATCTTCTTTTATAGTTTTGGCTCGGACTGATTCAATTATTTGCGCTGAAGCAGTAAGAAGACATCATACGGGGTTGCAGGACCTTCAAGAGATCAAAAACTTTTGGGCGGATACTGGTATTGATGAACAAAAAGGGCAGGTGTCTTCGCTGTTTTGGTGGGATGGGGCGTCGACTTTGTACAAGTGTATTGGCATAAAGGCCGGTAAATGGGCGGAAATTTTAACACGCACTGAAGATTCATGGCAAGACTTCTATTTTAATAGTATTGAGTCGGAGTACTCCCGGGATAATGTTCAGCAGATATCCCAGACGTGGGTAGATATTAGAAAATTATCTTCGTTACTTGTAACAAGTGATAGGTGGGATGCCATGGTCGGAACGGGGTTCCTTTTGTCCAAAGAATCATGGGACAAGGCTAGTTTTGATGACTATTTAGCCAGCCTAAAACCAAATGAGCTATCACCTTGGAGAGCCAGTATTAGCCAGATGGTTTACATAAGTGCAAATGAAAAATTAGCATCACCTGGCATATATACCATTACCCTTCCCACTGGAGCAGGAAAGACAATTATTGGTCTGGAGACGGCGGTTCAAGCTGCGCACCGCTTTAAAGCAACTGGAATCATATATGTGCTTCCATTTATTAGCCTCGTGGATCAGAACGCGAAGGTCGCAGGTGAAATATTCGAAAAGATCCAGGAGGATCATTCGCTGGCCTATACAGATACTTCGGCGCAGG
>JBDKUD010000161.1:0-3919 GCA_039679805.1 Syntrophomonas sp.
TTAAGAAGATGGAGCCTACTTATACCGTAGGTGTTGCCTCAGATGTTGATACGGTTACTCGAATCAAAAAAGTATCACAGGGTATTGCCCAGGGGAAACCATTAACAAGCTTTAGAAATGAACTTGAGAATATTGGTACTCGAGTTAAGCCACGGGTAAAGTAAAAGATATAACCAAAAAGCAGAGGCTAATGCCTCTGCTTTTTTAGTTGGGGGTTAGGGATGAGGAGTGAGGTGTAAGGAGTTACGATATTAAACGTTTTATTTCTAATTCTCGTCCACGCTAACGCCTTTCTCCTCACTCCTTACACCCTTTTTACTCTACGCTCTTCCAGAGTATCTCCGAAATATCCATTACATTGACAGTTTCCTCCTTGCCGGAATCCTTAACTCCATCACTCAGCATGGTCAGGCAAAACGGGCAGTTGCTCGCAATAATCTCTGGTTCCGGTTCCAGTAGTTGGTCGGTACGGGTCTGGTTAATCCTCTTATACCCATCAATAGCATCTTCCTCCAGCCACATTCGGCCACCGCCCGCTCCACAGCAAAATCCGAATTGCCTTGCTTTTTCAACTTCCTGGATCATGCCCCCCGTAGCATGCAAAATCTGGCGCGGTGGGTCATAAATACCGTTATGACGACCCAGGAAACAGGAATCATGATAACTAATGCGTCTATCCGCCTTCTGACTTATTTGCAGTTTTCCCTCTGCTATTAATCGAGCCAGAATTTCTGAAGAATGGTAAACCTCGTAATCACCGCCCATTTGTGGGTACTCATTTTTTATACAGTTATATCCATGGGGACAGATACAAATTATTTTTTTAACCCCATAACGGTTGAAAGTCTCAATATTATGGGCAGCCAGTGTCTGATATAGATATTCGTTGCCCAGGCGCCGCGCCGAATCCCCGCAGCATTGTTCCTCCGTTCCCAGGCAGGCAAAACTTACTCCCGCCTTATGCAATAACTTAACTAAAGCCTCACCGGCCCGTTTATAGCGGTCATCAAAAGCTACTGCACATCCGGAAAAGAAAAGATATTCAAAGTCGCGGCCATCCTCGCCCAAAATATTAACCTGTTCCCTTACTCCACGTTCATTTATCCAATTCGACCGGGATGTCCATCCTACACCCCAGGGATTATAGTTTCGCTCCAAATTGGTAAAAGTACTTTGGGCCTCACCAGGTATATCTCCCTGCCACATTACCAGATTACGCCGCATTTCCGTAATCTTATGCAAGTGTTCAATAAACATAGGGCAATGCTCAACACAAGCCCGGCAGTTAGTACAGGCCCAAAGCACATCCGGAGTTACAACATCATAGACCAGACTGGCCTCCCGGGGATCTACTTCTTCCCTTTCCGCTGAGCTGGTCATAGCTAATTCTTCATCATCTTTGGCGTGAACCGGAAGCAGATAGGGGGCCTTACGCTCCATATGCTTTTTCATAGCCTGGATAACGGTGATTTTAGGGTTAAGGGTTTTACCGGTAAGATAGGCGGGGCAATTTTCCTGGCAGCGCCCGCAGCGAATACAGGCATCCAGATCCATTAGATCTTTCCAGCCCAGTTCTTCCAAATTCTCCGTTCCAAAACGTTCCGCTTCCTCAATATTATTTACCATTCTACAAGCACTCGGTTCGAAATCACGAGTGTAGTAACCAATCATGCCCGTAAATATATGCCAGAGTTTAGTAGTGGGAACCAGCGCAATAAAGAGAAATGCTATAGCCATATGTAACCACCAGGCTATGCGGTGCCAGGCAAGAATACTATTTAGTGCCATTCCTTTAAATATAGGAGCCAAATACCATCCTACCGGTGAAGCAGCTCGTTCATACGCAATTCGTTCAATTCCTGCTGCCAGTTTAATTTGCGCAGCGATGCGAAGACCTTCTATAATATATCCACCCAGCAAAATAACCACAATTAGTAAGATCATCCATCCATCCAAAGGTTTGGTATCGTTAAGCCGGTCCGGTCGGAGAATGTAACGTATCATTGCCAGGATAGCAACCCCCACAATAGCCAGCAAGCCTGTGACATCAGCTAACCAGGACAACCCAATATAATAGTTGCCGGTTAAAGGCGGGAAATTTATTTTGTCCCAACTGGCGAAGGCAACCGTAGTAATAAATAAGACTACGAATCCCCAGAATAGCAAAAAGTGAGCCCAGCCAGGTAAAGGTTTACGCACAACTCTAATTTGAGCAAATGTATAAGACAACCATGAGAGGAAACGCCGCCTTTCCTGATTATTACGGTGTACTTCACCCTGTGCCAGTTTCCAGATCCGTATCCGTTTATAGACGCCATAGGAAAAGATACCCAGGGGAATTAACATTAGAATATAGATTATCCATTCGTAAGGAATATTGGCCCCGACTACGCGCATCGGGACATCATATCCCCCCTGCAACGATTCATAAGCAAATACCATCTTCCTAATCCTTGCCTCCTTAGAGCATTTAATTAGTTTATCCAATGGCTAATCGCCGCTAACTACCGCCTTCTTCAAGCGAAAGAGACACCCTACGGGTACGCAAGCGGCGTTAAGCTCCTGGATAACGATTTCTAACGTCAGATGAAGTAGAAACTCCGCCTGACGCAAGAACTCTATTTATGGTAATTTGCCCCATGACTATGTATATTATCCCGCTAAAAACTAGTGCACAAAGAAAAAAGGTTTTAGTATTAAAATACTAAAACCTTTTAGATACTCGGTATTAATTAGTAGTTACGGCTTCTTTTAGCTTGGAAGCAATCTCTACAATATACTGGTCTGTCACCAGTAGGCTCGAACGGTACGGTTGTCTCTTGACCACAAGAAGCGCAAATTGTCTTAAACATCGGACGATCTTCTCTGTAACTAGAATTGCCATAACCGTTACGTTGCTGTTTGCGTGCTTTTCTGCACCCGGGGCACCGACCAGGTTCGTTTTCAAAACCCTTTTCGGCGTAAAATTCTTGTTCTGATGCTGAGAACAAAAATTCGCTGCCACAATCTTTGCAAACCAAATACTTATCTTCTAACACACAATTCATCTCCCTTCTGGAGATACTCTTGGACTATTTTCCCCAAAAAGGAGATCATTTAAAGAACAAGGCAATATTTATTGTAGTTGAAACTAATTATATTGTCAAATAAAACTAATTTTTTAAATCACAAAATTATATAATTTTATCAATCCTTTAAATATTAAATAAATAACCGTTAGCCAGATAGCAATGATAATAATTCCCGCATATATTCCATTGAATTTAATGCTTCCCAAGTCACTCATGTTCTCTCTGCATTCTAAAATAATATCATTCGGTATAAGTTTAATTGCCAGAGCAATGCCCGCGGGAATTATAATTAAGTCGTCCAGGTAGCCAATTACCGGAATAAAATCGGGAATTAAATCAATAGGGCTTAAAGCATAGGAAATTACCAAACAAATTAACACCTTAACATACCAGGGGGTCCGCTTATGTTTGAATGCAAAATATAATAAACCCAAATTAGCTCTTAATTCTCGAGCTTTGGTTTTCAAAGCCTGAATATCCATTATTTATTCCCCTTAAAAGTCTTTTGCAAACATTGCGAGCTATTTCAGTAATTCAAAATGCATGGAATCACTATAGGAATTACCCCAACTAAATCCTGCCGGCTTAAAAGCTTTTTCCCAGAGTATCAAATTAGGATCGTATGGTTCGCTGCCAGGATCAACATATCTAAAATGACTATCGGCGTTAATATCGATGGCAGTTCCCCAGGAATGATTACTTAAGCCCCTGGCCGGGTTCCAGTTTACATGGCGGGTTACAAATGTTCCGTCCATAGTCTTGACCAAACTTAACAGGGAAACCTGCCTCCCGTTTATGGTGGCCGTACCATTTTTTATATAGGTAAAAGCCTGGATAAAATTATCTTT
>JBDKUD010000428.1:0-6109 GCA_039679805.1 Syntrophomonas sp.
CTCTGGACCCGGTCAAATAGGGCCTGATAATGATGGTTGGAATTATCCTCATCCCGCCTCATCCGGGAATATACATACAGCTTCTCTGTTTTTCGCTCCAGTTCTTCCGACCACTGCAGGGCTTTTAAAAGGTATCCGGTGGAGTTGGATAGACTTCCTTTATAGCTGTTTTCCTCTTTAATAAGTTCCTGCACTTGATTAAAATCCTGCTCAAATTTTTGTTCATCTGCATATATGTCTTCGAGTTTCCATTTGTAACTGTTGTCTATTTCTTCCCTTTTCTTTATGCTTCCAGTCAAAACTAGTCCCCCTTTAATTGTGCTAACTTATGCTGGTTTTTCTTCTATTATTCCAATTTGCTGCAGCAATAATCTGTACTAATAATAATAGCAGAAATATCCAATAATATTTTACCAAATTCATAGATTGGTAACTGTATCCCAAGTGTCAACTTTTATATCTTTTATCATAAAAATAGAAAGAGAGCTATTTTGGGAAGAGGTGATTGCTATTAGCAAGGGACCTGTTCAAACTCCTTATAATTATTTTGGCAGCCGCACACTCCGGTTTCGTATACCTTTTATCAAGGGTAATGATGTTAAGGTATTACAAACCTTGCTGAATCTTCTGCCTGATGATATTGTTGGCATTATTCTTAAAACAGATGGAGTATTTGGCAGCAATACCCGCACCGCAGTGAAACAATTGCAAAGATATTTTGATCTGCGGGCAGACGGTATAGTGGGGCCGGAAACATATTACCTGCTTGGTCATCGTATGGGACCCTATGCGTACAATGAACCGGTATTTTCTTCCCGTATTCTTAAAAGTGAAATGAATGGTGCCGATGTAACTATACTGCAAAATCGGTTGGCCGCCTTCCGCAAGACATATCTTAATCGCCCCGCCAGCGGTAAATTTGATATATTCACGGAGGAAGCCGTAAAACAGCTCCAGGAGGACTTTCCCCAGTTAGCCGCTGATGGTATAGTTGGCCCGGAAACTTGTGATCAGATTTTTACCCAGGCCCCTCTGGGAGGCAGAACTTTAAGGCGGGGCAGATGTGGCCTTGACACCTATATACTTCAGCTCAGTCTGTATATTCTAAAATATTTTTCCAGAACCCCCCACGGGTTTTTCTGTTCATTAACAGAAAAAGCAGTTCGCAGCTTTCAGGAAGATGTACAAATAAAAATAGATGGTATAGCAGGTCCTCAGACATATCTGGCCCTGGGCACCAGCCTGCCATTGCCTCAAAAGGAATACCTGTACCGGGTTAAACAGGGTGATTCGGTGTTCAAGATTGCTGCGCTTTTCGATAAAAGTATGGAAGAAATAATCAAGCTTAACAACCTAAATCCCCCCGAATATACTGTATATACCGGGCAGTTGTTATATATACCCGTTCCTTTGACATTTCACCTGATACAAAAGGGTGATACCCTGGTTCATTTATCCAAAAGATATGCCATACCGCTAGAGGACATGCAAAAGGCTAATTCACTTATACTAGATTCCTATTTGTTGCCTGATGAGAACCTAATCCTCCCCCGTTACCAACAGAATCTGGAAGGGAGAATCGTATATATTAACGAAAAGTCAGACCTGCCCGAGTTAAAAACTTTAGATTTAAGCACCCTGAAAATTAATACCCTGGTACCTTTACCAACCCTAAAAACCAAAAACCTTTTCCTAACTGGTAACCATAAAAAGGTCAGTGTGATAGCTGTAGGTTCCCGTATAGTCACTTATGACCTGGAAACAGGTATACCCAAAAAAATCCCGGCACCAGTTGAAACCGTTTATCTAGACTGGTCAGATGACACCCAAAAAATTGTGGTAAACGATGGAATTGTGCTAAACCCCCTGAACGGGCAGGAAATTTTCAGTTTCCAAGGTGGTGCAACACCACAGTGGTTTAATGACAGTAATCGAATATTATATATGCTAAACGGTACGGTATTCAAAACCATTAATATAACCACCGGCAAAATCAAGGAAATATTATCCCTGCCAGATGAGACTGTATGGTTCTTCAGAATAAATAATGAAAATAATCAATTTATTTTCTTTGCTTTTATTCCTCCAGGAAGAGTTACCGCTACTTATTTATATAATCTATCAACTACGCAACTCAAGGAAATCAGTCTGAATGATTTTGCCGCTGAATGGGGACGGATTTCTACCAAGTTCCTCTTGCTGGAAAGAAATTATTACGGGGAGTTTTTTCCCTGGTTTTACCTTGAT
This sequence comes from Syntrophomonas sp., assembly GCA_039679805.1. GTDB lineage: Bacteria > Bacillota > Syntrophomonadia > Syntrophomonadales > Syntrophomonadaceae > JBDKUD01. The sequence continues at coordinate 2,248 of JBDKUD010000428.1, forward strand.
TATAGGCTCTTTAATTCTGAAGGCGAATTTATCAGCAGGCAGCTATACACCAAAAATGTAGGATTTGATCATGATACTTTCTCACCTGATGATACCTGGTTGGCATTAATAATGCATAATCCGGATACATTCTATCCGGTAAAGGCCCATAGCCGGGATATCTATATTAAGAACGTATCGTCTCAGTTAATTACCCAGGTTACCTTGGGAGAAACAGCTGTTAGCTTGGTGTGGCTATAAAGTGAGAAACGATTAGGAAATTCAACACACAACCTTAATAGCTACTGATAGGGAGCATCAGTGGTTCCCGTAGGGTGAGGGACACAGATTAAGTCGGAAGGACACAGATTTAATATTGTTTAATATACTTAATAAATTTCTTAAAACAGCAGGAACGTTTAAATCCTTTAGTCATACCATGTAGGAATAACAAAAGGGGCTTACGCCCCTTTTTAGCTTATGATTTCTAGTTTTACTGCACATTGTACTGAGGTACTTGTTGAACAGGAGTGTCTCCGGGTGGTAATTGTTCCTGATCCGGCGGATTGATTGGATTCGTTGGATCGGACGGATTTGTAGTATTACCATCAGTATTATCACCAGTATTAACATCTGTATTACCCGGGTCGGTTGTCTGCCCATCCTGATTACCAGAATCATTTGGATTCGTAGTATCACCGGTGGTGACATCATTTCCCGGTTCGCCATTATCTATCGGATCTGTTTGCGTCTGTTCCTCCTGTTTAATTTCATCAATAATCTCTTGCTGCGGAACGGCTTTGGACTTGGCCTCTTTTTCCAACCAGGACGGAGGATCACTTACGATTTCAAATTTCTTACCCTTTAATAAGTCCTCTATTATGGTTGAAGCCGTTTCCCGGTCCACCTCCCAGTAACTGGCTCCGGTAGAAGGGTCAGTATAAGGATATCCAGGTAATGTCTGGGCTACTATGGCTCCGGAATCTTCAAAATCCTTAGCGACTGTGGCCAAGTAAAGCATATCCTTAAATGGTATGTTAGTATGAATATACTTTCTAATTTCCGGAAGCAGCTTAGGTAATTTTAAAACTGTCTTGGCCTGAACCATTTCTTTAGCCAATGCTTTTATAAATTGCTGCTGGCGCTGGGTTCTGCCAATATCGGCAGTTGGTCCTCCCCTGTAGCGTACATAAGCCAAAGCTGTTTTTCCATCCATATACTGGTAGCCCTTATGAAGGTTTATGGCCAACTCGGGATTAATCGGATCGGCATGATGCATATCGTTTTCAACATTTATATGAACACCGCCCAAGGCATCAACTATTTTACCAAAACCGGCAAAATTGGTTACCACGTAGTAATCAACCCGGGTATCTAATAATTTGCCTACTTCTTCACAGGCCGCTTCCGGCCCCTTTACGTAATTGACACTATTAATTTTGTCACTTCGTCCAAAAGAGTTTTTAATATGGGTGTCACGTGGTATCGAAATCATTGCAACTTTTTTGGTTTTAGTGTTGATACTAGCCAGAATCATAGTATCACTACGGGAATTACTTTTAGTGTCTCTGGCATCTATACCCATAAACAGAATATTAAGTGTTCTGCCCTGGCTAAGCATTGGTTCAATAGACGGGGTGTGATTGAACTGGCCGCCAATCAGTGCCCCCAATCCAAAAGTAGCTCCAAAAACTAATACCAGCAAGGTAACCTTGCTTTTAAACAATCCCATCAGCCAGCGCATCTATTTTTACCCTCGTTTCTTCAACAGTTTTCGCATTTTAATTCATTAATTTTAACGCCGCTGACGATTTCTGTCTATAATTTTTTAAGGTAACAGAGGTAATTTAATGTCCCTGGCTGGAAATATATTTTTCTAATTTCTCAATTAAGTCTACTAATCCCAGACCAGTACGAGCTGAAACAAAAGTGCCGGGATCGGTTTCACCTTCTGTGGATAGAATCAGATCAGCTTTGTTTAAAACGGTAATAACCTTTTCTTTTTCTGCCCCCAGTTCGTCCAGGACATCCTGTACCACCTGCATTTTCTCCGTATAATCGGGATCCGAGACATCAACTACATGCAGCAAAATATCGGCCTCCACTGCTTCTTCCAGGGTAGAGCGGAAGGCTGCCACCAAGTGATGAGGTAAGTTTTGGATAAACCCGACAGTATCAGTTATAAGAAATTCCGTACCTGAAAACGTTTTGATTTTACGAGTAGTAGTGTCCAGGGTTTGAAACAACCGATTATCAGCTTGTACCTGGTCATGTCCGCTGCTATGCATAATTTTACATATAGCATTAAATAATGATGACTTCCCAGCGTTAGTGTAGCCCACTAATGAAATAACTTTCAGTTCCGCACGTTTACGCTGCATTCGGTGCAGATTACGTGTTTTTCGAACCTTCTCCATCTGGTGTTTAATATCCTGAATTCTTCTTCTTATATACCTTCGGTCCAGTTCCAGCTTTTGTTCACCAGCACCTCTGGTTCCAATACCTCCACCCAACCGGCTCAGTTCTTTCCCAATTCCTGTTAATCTGGGCAGCTGGTATTCTAACCGGGCCAGTTCAACCTGTAATTTACCTTCTTTGGATCTGGCTCTCTGGCTGAATATATCCAGAATTAGCATGGTCCTATCAACAACTTTAACATCAAGCGCTTCATCCAGATTGCGTATTTGGACAGGAGTCAACTCTTTATCAAAAACAATTAAATCCGGCTCCAACTCTTCTACCAAATGAGTAAGTTCAATAAGTTTACCTTTACCTATATAAGTAGAAGATTCCGGGCGCTCCCGGGATTGCACTAATGTAACAATAACTTCACCACCGGCAGCCTCGGTCAGACCACGAAGTTCTTCCATGGAAGAATCAAAATTAACGTCATGGTTTTTAAGTTTAATACCTACCAGTATGGCTCGTTCAATATCAGATTTCATTTACCCACTCCCGGTTTAAATTCAACACTGGTGAGCAAAGCTCACACACAGATTTCAATTGGTTAACACAGATTTATAATATATAGCTTTTCGTTAGTAAAAGATACTTATTTTTTTCCGGTAATACCGCCTTACCGCGCAAATCCAAAACAATCTCCTAATTCAACACAGCCTCGCTCAGTTCCTCCCAGCGAGCATAGGCATTGGCCAGGTCTGCTTCAATTTGCTGGTATTCATTCGTTAGCGTCCGTGATTTATCTATGTCCTCATAAGTATCCGGATCAGATAAGAAAGCTTCCAGCTCGCTTTTCCTGTCCTCCATAGTCTCTATTTGAGATTCAACTTCATCGAGTTCGCGGCGTATCCGCCGCTGTACTCTTTGCTGTTCCTTTTCCTCACTGTTATTCCTAAGCTTCTCTTTTTCTTTCTTTATTAACCGTTTTTCTTCCTCTATAAAGCTGGTTTTTTCCTGTAGTTTTTCGTGATAGTAAGAATAATTGCCCCAGTAATACTCAAGCCCGGTATTGGCTACCGCAATTACTTTATCAGCCACCTGGTCAATAAAATAACGATCATGGGAAACCATTAGTATGGTGCCTGGAAATTGGCTCAGCATTTCTTCCACTACTTCGCGGCTCTGAATATCCAGGTGGTTGGTAGGCTCATCCAAAAGCAGGAAATTAGCACCTGTCAGTATGACCTTTAACAGGGCTACCCGGCCCATTTCGCCGCCGCTTAAGCTGCTAATCTTTTTAAAAACATCGTCCTCGGAAAAAAGCATTCTGCCCAGATAAGTTCTGGCTTGTTCCACAGTTAAATCAAAGCTGTATAATATCTCTTCTAACAAGGTATGCTCCGGGTTCAGGTCTTCATGCTCCTGTGAAAAATAACCAATATCTACCCGGCTGCCCGGTTTTATTTGCCCCTGATCAGGTTCA
>JBDKUD010000189.1:0-2283 GCA_039679805.1 Syntrophomonas sp.
GAACCCTTAAAGGCAATGGTAAGAATTTTGTTATTACCAGTAATAGCGTTAGCATATTCAATTATGAATCCTGTGGTAGGCTTTGGATGTATAGGTATATTGATATTTATATTAATTTTAAAGAAAAATAAAAGGAGAATAGCAAGCGCTTAGCATTTGCAATTACGTAAATGATTGCAAACTAAAGGGGCGTCTTTTCACACAGCCCCTTTGGTTATTTAGACGCTTATTACAATTCTTATATCACTTAAGCTACTCAATAGCAGTTAAAGGTATTTCGATTTCTTAAATTCAGTCAAATAAATGACAGGCAACCAAGTGATGAGGAGAAACCTCCTTTAATGCCGGCTCATTTAATTTGCAAGGGCCTTGTTCCTTAAAGCAGCGGGAGCAAAAACGGCAGCCTGCCGGTGGGTTAATTGGACTGGGCACGTCCCCTTGTAAAATGATGCGCTCTTTTTTCTTGTCCGGATTAATAACCGGAATAGCGGAAAGCAGGGCCTGGGTATAAGGATGCAGCGGATTGGCATAAAGCTCACTTTTCGATGCAATTTCTACCAGCTTGCCCAGATACATCACTCCCACGCGGTCACTTATGTGTTTAACCACGTTTAAGCCATGAGCAATAAAGAGGTACGTCAGGCCGAACTCCGATTTCAGATCATCCAACAGATTCAGCACTTGAGCCTGAATAGAAACATCCAGGGCAGATACCGGTTCGTCACAGACAATCAGCTTGGGCTCCACTGCCAGTGCACGGGCAATTCCAACCCGCTGGCGCTGACCACCGGAAAATTCGTGCGGATAGCGGTTGCGCTGATGGCGGGCTAGTCCCACACAGTTCAAGAGATAAATCACACGTTCTTCTACTTGATTCATCGGCAATAAATTATTGATAATAATCGGTTCAGCAATGATGTCGCCGATTGTCATTTTAGGGTTTAACGAGGCGTAAGGATCCTGAAAAATCATTTGGATATCCTTACAATAGGAACGGCGCTGCTTTTCAGTGAGAGCAGTCAAATCCTTTCCTTCGAATATAATTTTGCCGCTGGTCGGGCGGTAAAGATCAACCAAAATTTTGCCCAGGGTTGTTTTCCCGCAGCCAGATTCACCGACCAAGCCAAAAGCCTCACCTTTATTAATACTGAATGATACACCGTCAACTGCTTTTAATACATGAAGAGGTTTGCCCAGGAAACTGGTATCGATCACAAAATGTTTGGCCAGGTTTTGGATATCCATTAAAACTTCACTCATTTTGTATCAATCCTCCTTCCTTGCTTCTTCATATAAAAAGCAGCGCACCTTGTGCCCATCTTTCTCTTGCAGTTCCGGCATTTCTTGGGTACATCTCTCAAAACTGTGGTCGCAGCGGTCAGAAAATGGACAGCCCGGCGGCATATTGAGGGGATTGGGAACCATCCCTTTAATCATATATAACCGCTTATCACTGTCATCATCGATTTGCGGAATGGACTGCAAGAGTCCTACCGTGTAAGGATGCAATGGATTGGCAAAAATACTCCTGGCATCAGCTTCTTCCATCACTTTCCCGCAGTACATGACAATGACACGGTCAGCCGCTTCGGCTACTACACCCAGATCGTGGGTAATGAGCAAAATTGCCATATGAAACTTTTCCCGCATCCGGTATAGCAGCTCAAGAATCTGGGCTTGAATCGTAACATCCAGCGCCGTAGTTGGTTCGTCGGCAATCAGCAGTTCCGGATCACAGGCTAAGGCCATGGCTGTCATTACTCTCTGGCGCATACCGCCGCTCATCTGGTGAGGATAATCATTGGCCCGCTCTGCCGCAGAAGGTATGCCTACCAGCTCCAGCATTTCTATCGTATGAGCTAAAGCATCTTTTTTAGACAGCTGCCTATGGGTCATGATGTTCTCCATTATCTGATCCTTAATGCGCATGACCGGATTCAGTGAAGTCATAGGTTCCTGAAATATCATAGATATTTGGTTCCCCCGGACCTTCTGCAGTTCTTTTTGGCTAAGCTTGCTTAAATCCTGAGATTTAAACATTATTTCCCCGCCGGTAATTCTGCCCGGCTTTTGCAAAAGCCCCATAATGGAAAGAGAAGTAATGCTTTTTCCAGAGCCGGACTCACCAACAATGGCGAGTATTTCCCCTTTATCTATAGTAAAGCTGACATCGTCAACTGCTTTGACAATACCTCGCTTCATTGCAAATTCAGTACTTAAGTTTCTTACTTCCAGCAACATTCTATCTCACCACCTTTATTTAATTCTGGATTTGGGATCAAG
>JBDKUD010000301.1:0-4804 GCA_039679805.1 Syntrophomonas sp.
TTCCCGGGTCCGGAAATATAATTCAGCTTTGGAAGCATCTCTGGACGCAGATAATGTTTCGGTTGAGGTTTATGATAATTTAATTGCCTCGGTTCATGCCAATTTGAATTATATGTATCGCTATATGAAATTGCGTAAGAAGCTTCTAGGGCTGGATGAATTGCATATGTATGATATTTATACCCCCCTGGTGAAGGAATTTAAGATGGAAGTTCCCTATGAAAAGGGTTGGGAAATGGTTTTGGCCGGTCTGCAGCCTTTAGGGCAGGAGTATATATCTCTTCTAAAAGAGGGAATGGACCGAGGCTGGATTGATGTTTATGAAAATGAGGGTAAAACTAGTGGAGCATATTCCTGGGGAGCTTATGAAACCCATCCTTATGTATTATTAAATTACGACAACAAACTTGATGATGTATTTACTGTGGCTCATGAAATGGGTCATTCCCTGCATACTTATTACTCCAATAGCAATCAACCATTTGTGTATGGACAATATACTATATTTGTAGCTGAGGTGGCATCTACGGTTAATGAATCACTGCTCATAGATTACCTCATAAAAAATAGCAGTAGTCGGGAGGAGAAGATTTACCTTATTAACCACTACCTGGAGGAATTTAGAGGAACGGTATACCGTCAGACTATGTTTGCTGAGTTCGAAAAAATTGTTCATGAAAAAGTGGAACAAGGCGAGGCTCTCACACCCGAGTTACTTAACAATATCTACCGCGAATTAAATAGTCTTTATTATGGTCCCGATGTCATCCTTGACCAGGAGATAGATATTGAATGGGCACGTATACCTCACTTTTATTCAGCTTTTTATGTATATAAATATGCCACCGGATTCTCTGCTGCCACTGCTTTGAAACAACAGATTTTGGACGAAGGGCAGCCCGCAGTAGAACGATATATTAATTTCTTAAAAGGAGGAAGCTCCGATTATCCTATTAATTTGCTGAAGAAAGCCGGGGTTGACCTCTCCACTCCTGAGCCGGTTGAAGATGCCCTGCAGTATTTCGGAAGACTGGTAGAAGAGATGGAATCTTTGGTTTAATTTCGATGCAAATATCCTGCTAGTTATGAATACAGACGCATAAAGTCACTCGTTCCAGACTGCGCATGGACAACACCTACTGCTCAGCTCGGGTGGAAGGGGGTACAGTGCCGATTCACATCCGTGTTCAACGTCCTTAATAGCGACCATAGTGAGCATCAGTTGTCCCCCGAGGGGCGGCACTCTCGCGACGTCCGTGTCGCTCGCCCCCCTTCCACCTTTCGCTTTCGCAGGGTGTTGTTACCATGCTCCGTCAAGTTACTCGCTAACTTTATGAATCTATATTCATAACTGAAATATAATGCTTTTCGCATAGAACTCAAAATTTCAATTCACAAAATGAAGCCTAGCCTTTCTAATATAATGCAGCTAAATTGAGCATAATTATTTAGAAGGCATTATTTGTTTAAAGGGGGCTTTATGCTATTGAGCCATCAAACTGTGGAAGCTGTTTTCGACGATAAAATTAATGAGATAATCTCCGGACTGGACCAGGGTGCCTTTGACTTGGTTATTGGAATACCGTTTTATAATGAAAAGGAGATCTTGCCCCTGGTTTTAAAATCCCTCGATGAAGTACTGCAATCCTGGGTAGGAAATCGGCAGTTAATTGTATGCGCAGGTGATAATGAAGGACAGGAGATGCTTGAGCTAATAAAGCAAATCTCTTTAAAACATCCTCATATTGAATATCTCATGCCATTAGAGGCTAATGGCCGGGGAATGAGTATAAGGACTTTCCTGGAGATCAGCAAACGTCTGGAAGCGGATTTACTGATCTTTAGTGCTAATATGATAACTGAAGATGGCAAGGGGATGGAACCTGCCTGGTTGGAAAACATGTTGACCCCTATTCAGGGTCATTATGATATGGTGATAGGCAGCTTGCGCCGCCATCTGGGAATGGATAGTATAGCTCATATGCTGGCGGCACCCATTTTGGAATCATTTTATGGCAGTCGGGTAGGAGACCCACTGGGAGGGATTTATGCCATTTCGCATGATTTTGTGGAAGAACTGGCCCAGGAGGCTAAATTCTGGGGCCATAGTATAAGCGGTTTTGGTATTGACTTCTGGCTTATAACTCGGGCGTTGTGCTGGAACAAGAATATTTGCGAAGTAAATATGGGGGGAATGGTTATACCCCATAGCTTGAAAACTAGAAATAGGATATTCTCACAGATAGCACTGGCAATATTTGAGGGTGTAAAGCGAGATAGTGCTATTTGGCTTCAAGATCGACTGGTTATTAAGGTAGTTGACATTCTGGCACGCAGTGAGGTTAACCGCCCGGATGTAGTTAACTATTCAGTATCTGATTTATTGGAAAGTTTTAAAAAGGGTCTTAAAGAAAATGAGAGAATCCTTAATGAGTTTCTGTCACCTGATTTGAGCTCTGATTTGTCTGAACTAATATCACTTCCGGAAGATAAATTTGTGATTAGCGATGATTTATGGGTAGCTAGTATTTTTAGTTTACTAATGGCTTATAACTTTGAAGATGAACAACGACAGGATCAGGTGATAACGGCTTTGACCGCCTTGTATAATGCCCGGGTAGCAAGTTATGCTCTGGCAATGCAGGCATTTAATGAAAAGTTGGGGACCATTGAAGATAAAAATGATCTTTTGGTTCATCAAATGGAATCGATTCGCCAGCGCTTGCATAATCAATTCTGGCGTTTGAAGCCAGGTTTTAGCGGTAAGTGGATTGAAAAATCTGAACAGGTTAAACCCCCGCTGGTTCCTCTAAGTTATATGGAGTATGTACCGGGTAAGCCTATAGTAATACCCAAGAAAATGGTCGGAAAAGATAAACGGGTTGTATCCACCGATAATGTTTTTAAAGGTTTACGTAAACGTTATGAAGAAAGCTTTAATCAATTTGTTTCTGACGGATTGGGATTACCTGCCAGGGCTGATTCGCGGGATATAATTAAAGCAGTAGAAAAATTTATGGAGGATGCAGAAAAGGCTTTGGATAACATACTGCCAGGAGATTTACACACCCCTGACGGATTAGAGCAGTTTGTTAACGGGTTGTTTACATTAGTACCGCATCAACCAATGTTTACTATTTGTTCTGATTTATTGCGGGAAATGGTGGTTCGTTTTCCTCCCGTTAATTTAATGATACCAATGGGATATTATAAACCAGGTCAGTTAATAGAAAATATGGATCCACGAGATGCGGTTACCTATGCCAATCTATTGGAAAGCTGGAGTTATACTGATTCAGATTTATTATGGCTGGTGGATCAGCTTAAACCCGAGAGTTTCGAAATGGTCGCTATTAAACCGATTATTTTAAAAGAAGATTTGCGCTTTGGATATCTTGCTAAAAGCAAAGTTTCCAATTTAAACCGGATAACAGCTCGGATTGCAGTAAAACCGTTGGAAACAGGAAAAGGGGGAGCATATCCTAAACTCAGATATTTCACCAGTATAACCCGCCGCATTTGTGTGGCTGAACACTATTCAAAGTTGTTCAAGCTGTCAGTATCGGAGCGTAAAAATATTGGATTTAAAATAAAAAACTCACTGTTGGGTCTGCAAAAGGGTGACGATTTTTCGGCTAATACTATATATGAAAATCATCATCACCGCGCACTGGTAGAAAAGATCAGACATGTAGCAGATAAACTCAACCAGGAAGGGCATAAGGATCAGGCCCGGATTTTCGAACTGATGTCTGACGGCTATGGAATTGGACAGATGCTTGAAAATGAAACTTTCCTTACTTGTACAATCTGGAGCTGGGCGAGTTACAGTTTTAAGGGGGGATTAAAAATTCCCACTCCTATTACCACCAGCGTTGAAAACCGCTGGTTTAATCATGATTTTCTGGAAGCACTATATAAAGAGCTGGGCTATCATGAAGAGGAAATAATGCAGACGGTATTTAGACTTATTCATTCCGGCAACAACTGCAGCAATTTACTTGATACCTTGCTGCCGGCCAGACCCAAAGACGTTGCTGTGGTTATACAGGAAACTACCAATGAGCCCAGTAAACACTTACAGCGTTATCACGGTAACCCAATTCTGGAACCCAAGGAGAATACCACATGGGAATCCAAATATGTGCTTAACCCTGGGGCAGTAAGGATAAAAGATCGTGTATACTTATTTTATCGCGCCGTGGGCCCAGATAATGTGTCCCATATAGGGCTGGCAATTACTGATGGATATAATCTAATTGAACGGTTACCAGAACCAATATTTTCGCCTTCTGTACCTGAGGAAGCTATGGGTTGTGAAGACCCGCGGGTTATTATTATTGGGGAAAAGCTTTTCATGCTATATACTGCCTATGATGGTAATATTGCTCAGATAGCAGCAGCTTCTATAAGTGTGAATGATTTTCTGCATAAGAATTTCGATAAATGGATCCGGGAAGGTTTAGCATTCAAAAATATCTGGGATAAAGATGCTATTCTTTTTCCGGAAAAAATTAAAGGGAAATATATTATTTATCACCGTATTGAGCCAAGTATATGGATAACCTACATGAATGAAATCGCTTTTCCCTGTAGAGAGAAACATGCTATTATTATTGGCCCCAGGCCGGGTAGAATGTGGGATTCTCTTAAGATTGGAGCCGGTGCCCAACCATTAAAAACATGTTATGGCTGGCTCCTAATTTATCATGGGGTTGACTATAATTATGTGTATCGCCTGGGGGTGATACTGGTTGATCTTAATAATCCCCAAAAGGTACTTTATCGTTCACCCAATCCGGTG
>JBDKUD010000299.1:0-1953 GCA_039679805.1 Syntrophomonas sp.
ATTATTTGCATTATATCATAATGTCCCAATATATGGTACTAACTGAGTTTATGCTTTGATTTTTGGCAAATTTCAGAAGACTGAAATGAATGGAGAATGGCAGAAAGTGGACGGAAAAATCCAACACTGGCTCGCAAGCTCGCACACAGATTTAATTGGATTTTCACTGTTAATTATAAGTTTTTTAGGAAATAGGGAGATTGAGTTGAAGGTTAATCATCTTAACCACCCATACATGAATACACAACCATGTATGAAAATTAGTATTTATCCGGTATTAACAAAATAAATAATCTGTGTCCTTCCAACTCAATCTGCGTCCCTCTGTGTTGAATTTTATTTCATCTCTATCTAAGTCTATTGTTCAGTTTTCTTTTCATCAGTTCTGGCTTTTTTAAACTGCTCAATTTCATCGGCCAGTTTTTTATTCTGCTTAAGAATTTCACTGGACTTTTTGGCTGCTTTGAAATACCGAAAGCTATCCAACATAAAAGTTATTATTGCTCCCACACAGGCTGCCACAATTATAACCAGGGCCAACGAAACATCTGGTGAAACCCAACCTAAAAATTTAATAGTGACCAGAGCCGTATTCTGAAAAACGAAAATAGTAATCGTTACCATAAATAATAAGGCCGCTAATAAATAACGATTCATAACCAAAACCCCTTTACTTGTTGACGCTTCCAATCATTGGCCGGATTTTAACTTTCGCTCCCAAGTCTGCTTATTTCTTCTCTGGAAGGTTCAACATGAATCAACACCTGAGAATGTGGAATTTTTTCATAAATCTTTGACTCAATCTCATCACAAAGCTCGTGAGCTTCTCTTATGCTTTTATCGGAACTAAGTACCAGATGTAAATCAATGTGCGATTCTCTACCCGCTTTACGGGTTCTTAATTTATGATATTCAACAATATCATCCTGGTATTCCTGGAGTATCGACTCAGTGAGAGCAATATATTCCTCATCTAAAGCTGAATCTATTAGAGGCATAAACGCTTTTCTGGTCAATTCATAAGCGGCCTTAATTATTAAGCAGGCCACTAGAATAGCTGCCACCGGATCGAAAATTTGAAACCCGGTGATTTTGATCAGAGCCAGTCCGGCAAAAACTCCCAGCGAGGTATAGACATCAGTACGCAAGTGCATACCATCAGCTTCCAGAGCAACTGAATCAGTTTCCCTGCCCACTTTTAGCAGATAGTTGGAAACCAGAAAGTTCATTAAAGCCGAGAAGCTCATTACTGCCATTCCCCATCCCAGATCCATTACTTCGCCGCCACTTGATAACTTATTGATAGCTTCCTTAATAATCATGGCTGCAGCAATAAATATCAAAAGTGCTTCTATAGTGCCCGATATGTTTTCAATTTTTCCGTGTCCATAGGGATGCTCTTTATCTGGTGGTCGGGTAGAGGTTTTGATGGCAAAAAGCGCAATAAATGATGCCAAAAGATCATTAGCCGAATGAATTGCTTCAGATATTACACTGACTGAGCCTATAATAATACCGATTGTTAATTTGGAAGCTACCAACGTAAAATTACTCAATACAGAAAACCACGCCGCTTTAGACCTGCTATCCATTCTTTTTCCCCCCATAATTATTAAAAAAGGGACTTCATTTCATTAATCAATGAATGAAGTCCCACGGATAACACGCATTTCACCGCTGCTCTTAAGAGCCCGACACCTAGTGCCTGACATTGTATCGTTCTGGAAATTTTAACATATCAGAACTTCAATGTAAAGACCCTAATTTATCCCCTTTGTTTAATTTCATAGTACATCGGGCTGGCAACACATATGGATGAATAACAACCAAAAATGAAACCAATCAACAGGGCTAAGACAAATGTCTTAATAGTACTCCCTCCGAATAAATATAGAGTAACCAGAGGGAATAAAGCAGTTAGAACAGTGTTAATTGACCTGTTCAGGGTCTGCA
>JBDKUD010000020.1:0-3087 GCA_039679805.1 Syntrophomonas sp.
CCTTGCTCATGGAGATCAGTGAGGAGTGGCAGATCGGTAAACGTTATTGTGCTGGCAAGTCATTAGATTGTTAAAGAACCATGGGTATTTCTGACTTCACTTTTACAGAAAAAAGGTTGCGTAATCATCAACCCTCATATGATATCCCTCTGACATATGGCAACACAAAGAACTTATTCGATGAACAAACTCTTCTGCCCCATTACATGAAAAATTGCCTTTTTTATAAAAATAACTGTATTCCATTGGAACCTGTGATCTCAAAATTATTGGGTTCGTTTATTTCTCTTCGGGATTACTTATTTTGAATCGTCCGCATTTGACCACAGCTCGCAAAAATTTCTGGATCTCGATTTCCCAAGAATAAGTCGATAATCAGACCTGAATCTTTTAAAAGATTGTACTTATTTATTACTTCTTCGATTGAAGCACCCCGATAATTACATCCTGGAAACTCGTTAAATACCGAAAGCTTTATTCTTCGATGCTTTTTATTTTCGTTGGCAAAATTCATCAGAAGACTCATATCTTCAGTAGAATTGTTTACCCCCATAATTAACGGGAAATTATAACGAACAGGCAGATCAATTTCCTCTCCATATTTGTCAAGAATGTTAATTATTTCATTAAGGCTTGGAGCGCTGGGTAGGAGAATCTTTCTAACATCTTGTCGTAATGAATATAGGCTTAATTGAAGCTTGATTCTTCTATCTATCCATTTACTTGTAAGTAGCAACTTAGGAATTCCAACTTCTGTGTTGACTCCAATAGTTGATATCGCGATCTCAGTAAGTCTTTCTCTGTATTTCTGTGTCAAGCACCGGATTGTTTCACACACGGCTTCAATATTGGCAAACGGCTCTCCATTTCCCATAAAACCCACCCTCAATGTAAAGTCGTCCGGCAGATCTTCCCGGTTTGCTGCTATATTAAATTGAGATATCATTTCACTAGGCATCAATGATCTTTCGAAGGATAGAACGGAATTAGATGTTGCGCAAACAGAGCAATTGAAGGAGCAACCGGCCATACTGGAAATACAAACGTCAAGCCTCTGTCTATCAGCAATTAAGAAACTTGATGCCTCATAAACGACTCCGTCTGTATTTGATTTCAAGACGAATTTATTGATTATGCCATCTTTTGAATGTCGATAACTTTGAATGCTACAGTCCATGAAATAATCCTCTTATCTAATTACTGCTTGTACGTTTCCCTCTAGGTGATTATGAACATCCATCATCCGAAGTTTCATTTTTTGATCCAATTTTAAAAATCTAATTGCATTATTGTGGATCCATTTTTTTGTAAGAACTTCGTCAGGATTAACAACTACTTCGTGTTTTTCTTGATCATTTGGCAAATTGCATAATAAGAGAATAGTATATGATTGAATTAACACATTAGAATCCTCCAAGCCATTATCATAAACTCCAACAATACTCATGGGTATCACAGAAAGTCCTACCTCTTCCAACACCTCTCGCCTAACGCCATTGCTTATTGTTTCACCGATGTTCAAGTGACCTCCTGGAAATGCCCATCGCCCCGAATCAGTTCGCCGTATGAGTAGTATTTGATTTTCACTATTCGTGATTGCGGCATCGACGATTATTAAAGGCGTTGGTCTTCCTAAGACTCTTTTCTGAGCTTTGGTCATTTGTTGGAAATTATTGTTTGTGAGGAGCTCCAGTAAAGTTATCGATATCTGGCTAAGTTTTTCATAATTTTCGAGATCAAACGCGTTTTTACAATAAGTATTCCCATAGGCAGAAATTTCTCTGATTTGCTCTTCGATGGCCAATAAACGTTCGAGTAATGAGAGTTCCATTATTAATTCACCACTTTTCCATTCTGCCAGAGGATTTCAGCTTCTTCCAGATAAAATTTGAACCATTCATCTGTCAATTTTAATGAAAATTTTGGGAGCGAACCACCGACTGTTTTATATGGGTAGTTCTCAATGTATAAAATCCCATCATCAGAATACGGATTTATTGCAGTAAGCCCGTGAGTAAGTGAGTTGTCAATTACCCTTATTTCGATATATTCGGGAAACATCTTCTTCAATTTAATCAACGATTCAATATTTGATTGAATTTTCATCTTTGTCGTAATTAGGTCTGTTGGTGAGTAATTTCTAGTAAGGGCGACTTCTAAAGCCTGAGACTCAGGATTTACAAATAGAAAACGAATCTTGTGTTTTTGCGCTAATTTTTCTTGGAAATATGAATAATGAGTAATTATTGTTCTTTCTAGAGCAACTCCAATAAAGAGTAGGTCCTTCGCGTTATGGATTTGAGCATTAAGTTCAGCAGGAAATTCATGCAAAAATTCTAATCCATTCGATGGTATTGCTCGAAGTTGTGTGGAGAGAAAATAAAACTCTGATTTATTTTTTAGTGTTGCGGTTAATAGGACTAAAAAACAAGAAAAAATAACCGCCTTTTCTATTGTTTCACCAAATCTACCAAAGACATCAATACCAAGAATCGTAATAATTACTAAGAATAAAATTATTAATATAATTACATATACTTCGATACTCTCGCCATTCTTAAAGTCCTTAATAATATGTTTCAATAAGTTTCTCATTTATGCCTTCTCATCAGATATCTTAAGATTGTTCTTACTTCCCCTCAATCTCCAAGTTGTAGAACAAACCCTCCAATTTTTCAACAATAGTTTATCACAGAATACTCCTTTCAAGACGATTATTTATGATGCCACGTTCTAAATGTGAAACTGCTTCTCTTATAATTAATCACAAGCAGCCCGATCTTCCGGTCGGGCTGCTCGCATCTCAACGTAGCAAAATCCTAAATCCAGCCGCGCAGTTCCATGGCCTTGACCACCTTGTGGATGGCCACCATGTACGCCGCGTCGCGCATGCTCACGTTCTGCTGCACAGACATATCCAGCACGCCCTTGAAGGCGGTGGTCATGTTGTTGTTCAGCTTGTCCAGCACTTCTTCGCGCGTCCAGTAGAAGTTCATGTCGTTCTGCACGCCCTCAAAGTACGAGACGGTCACGCCGCCGCTGTTGCACAAGAAGTCCGGCACGATGAAAATGCCGCGCTCGTTCAGC
>JBDKUD010000399.1:0-7411 GCA_039679805.1 Syntrophomonas sp.
CCTCATCGTAATTTACGGTTTTCTGCAAATCATCTTCAATTCCTGCCGGACATAAGTCCAAATACAATTTAAGATCAACTATGAATTTTTGAGCCTTCTCTTTTTCCTGTGGCAAGACTCCGTGACAACCTTTAAAAATCAGGCCTTTGACCCGTATTTTATCCATTTTCCCGCATCAACGCATCCGTCATTTGGACCAACTGTCGGCTGGCTATTACATCGTGTACTCTGACGATATCAGCACCATTCATAATAGCCATTACTACAGTCGCCAGGCTGCCTTCCAATCTATCATGAACTTCTAAATTAAGTGTTTGACCGATAAACGATTTTCGTGAGGTCCCTACCAGAACAGGTTTCCCCAGGCTCTTAAATTCTGCCAGGCGCTTTATTATTAAAAGGTTTTGCGCGGCAGTTGGAACAAAACCAATCCCGGGATCAATAATGAGCTGGTCTTCATTTACACCAGCTTTAACTGCCATTTCCAAGGATTGTCTTAACTCTGCAATAATATCCGCAATGAAATCCTGGTAAGGCTTACCGGTATTTAATTGCATGCGATTATGCATTAGTATGGCTGGTGCCCTGTATGCACTCAATACATTAACCAATTCAGGATCAAGTTGTAAGGCGCCAATATCATTAATTATATCAGCCCCGGCCTCCAAAGCCACCCGGGCTACCTCAGCACGGAAGGTATCAACTGATATTACTATGTCTTCGTACTTCAATCTCTCTATCACTGGCAAAATACGCCTTATTTCTTCATCTGCCGACGCCATTATTGAATTTGGGCGGGATGAGGCGCCTCCTATATCAATAATATCTGCCCCTTCTTCCTTCATTTCCATGGCATGTCTTACTGCTAAATCCACATCAAAGTACCTTCCTCCGTCGGAAAAGGAGTCAGGTGTTATATTTAAAATTCCCATTATCATAGTCCGGGAACCTAATTCCATCTCTCTATTATTGGACAGTTTTATGGTCGTTAAATGCGGCTCCAGGTTTTTCAAAATAAATTCAATCTCTCCAGCCAGTTCTTTAAGCCCAAATGGCTGCAGCCGCAGCTTCTTTGTTAACAACCGGTAGTGTTTGAGATTTCCCATTAATAATACATCAGTAAACCCTTCACCATTCAGGGTATCCCGAGCTACTGCCGCTTCCCCGCCTTTAGAGAGCATCTCCTGTTTGAGTAAATTAGCAGCTTTACAGGATATTCCCTTTAATTTTATGCACCTGAATACCGCTTTAGGTATCATATATTCCAAACCTAGCGGATCTGCCCCTATTTCGTTTAGTAATGCCCGGGCTTCCTGCTGATTGGTGATAAGTACGGCATGATGACCTTGCATAGCTACTCCCTTCGCTTCGCTCGTTAATTATCAATTGTGAATTTTGAATTATGAATTTAGGTAGGGAAAGTTCCTTTCTCTTTTTATTTTTGTAGAGAATTTTAGCCAGGGTATCAACTGCCAAGGGAATAGATTATCAGATGATAGTAGCGGAGAATTAATTCTCCGCTACAGTCCTCCATTTAATAATTGAGAAATCCTAATTTTCCTTCCTTAATTCCTAATTCAAAATTCCTAATTCATAATTCTTAGTACTCCAACCCCGCTGTACCTAAATCTTTGCTCTTTGCTTTAGGACATTTATTCAGGAATTCACATTGACTGCAAACCCGGGACAGATTATCCGCCCGGTGAAGCCTTTCCCCCAGGAAACTCATATCCCGGCTGATATTACGGTGTTCGTAAACAGCCCGGCAAATATGTTCGATCTCATTGGCGTTAAAAAAAGCCCGAGGAAGTATTTCCCTGGCCAGTCGAGCACCAAATGCAGCATGATCAATCCCGGCCTTATATTCTTTCCATTTTCCAATATCATGCAGCAGCCCGGCACAATATATAACTTCCTTGGCCGCCAGCTTGCCGCTAAGACCGCTTTCTTTTACGAAGTAGTTCAAATCATTGTGTTCCAGCACAAGAATATAAGCTATTCTGGCCACATCTATATGATGGCGTAAATCATGCTGACAAAACTTGATTTCCATTTCTTCACTAACATTACGGTTAATATAATCATTGTAGAGATTATCTCTTAGCAGCAATTCTACTCTCTTCAAGATTTTCACCTCGTACAAAAGTTTATTAGATATCTGCTGGTTTTTATGGTACTCATTATATCAACTGTACTGCACTGTTAATATTATCTATATTAAACAGCGCTGGTAAAAATCCTTTATGTTAACCTAAAATAAGCCGTAAATTTTTCCTTTTTCGTCAATATCAATATCAAAAGCAGCCGGATTTCGAGGAAGTCCGGGCATAGTAAGAATATTACCCATCAGAGCTACCACAAAACCGGCTCCGGCTGATAGTCTGACATCTCTTACCGTTACCCCAAATCCTTCCGGACGCCCCAACAGTTTTGGATCATCGCTTAAGGAATATTGAGTTTTGGCTACACACACAGGTAAATCACCATAGCCCATAGCTTCGTATCGGGCAATGGCATCTTCCGCAGGTTTATCGTAAGTTACTTCCTGTGCCCCATAAATCCGGGTAGCAATTGCTTTTAATTTATCTTTAATACTCTGCTGTAAACCATAAATAGGAGCAAAGGAATTAGGTTTTGAACAAGCTTTAATTACTTTGTCACCCAGTTCCAGACCACCCGCTCCACCGTCAGCCCATATGGTAGATAGTGCAACTTCAACTCCCAGAGCGTTGCAGCGCTCGCGCACCAGGTTAATTTCGGCTTCAGTGTCGGTCGGGAACTGGTTAATGGCTACTACCAAAGGCACATTATATAACTGCATATTTTCAATATGTTTATCCAAGTTGGCCATTCCTCGATCTAAGTTTTGAAGATCCTCACGGGCCAGGTCATTCTTGGCCGACCCTCCATGCATCTTAAGGGCTCTTATGGAAGCTACCAGGACTATGGCATCAGGCCCTTTCCCCAATACCCGGCACTTCAGATCCAGGAACTTCTCAGCTCCAAGGTCAGCACCAAAGCCGGCTTCCGTAATCAGGTAATCTCCCATTTTAAGGCCCATTCTGGTAGCAATAACCGATGAACAACCATGAGCAATATTAGCAAATGGCCCTCCGTGAACCAGAACCGGGGTATTTTCAAGAGTTTGTACCAGGTTAGGTTTAATCGCATCTTTCATGAGTACGGTCATAGATCCCACTGCCTGTACATCTTGAGCAGTAATAGGTTCACCCTTGTCATTATAGGCTACGATTATTTTCTTAAAGCGTTCTTTTAGATCCATGAGATTATCGGCCAAACACAATGCCGCCATAATCTCGGAAGCTACAGTAATATCAAAACGGGTTTCCAAGGGGATCCCATGGGCTTTTCCTCCCATTCCAATTACCATATTGCGCAAAAATCTATCATTCAAATCTACTACCCGGGGCCATTGAATACGGGCAGGATCTATGTGCAATGGATTTTGGAAATAATAAGAATTATCCACCAAATCAGCCAGCAAATTATGGGTCATGGAAATAGCGTGAATGTCTCCGGTAAAATGAAGGTTAATATCCTCCATAGGAATGACCTGGGAATAGCCACCCCCGGTTGCACCACCCTTTAATCCGAAACATGGTCCCATTGAGGGTTCACGCAGAGCTATCAGCGCGTTCTTTCCCATCTGGTTAAGTGCCTGCCCCAGGCCAATACTAACAGTAGTTTTGCCTTCTCCGGCAGGAGTTGGAGTAATAGCAGTAACCAGAACCAGTTTCCCATCAGGCTCATCTTTCAAGCGCTCTAATAAATCAAGAGAAACTTTAGCCTTATATCTCCCATATAACTCAAGTTCATTTTCTTTTATACCTGCGCGGGCAGCAATTTTCTCAATCGGCTCCATCTTTGCCTCTTGGGCAATTTCTACATCAGCTTTCACGTCTGTTTCCTCCTCTATAACATAACTAAACGCGGACTCGCTTCGCTCGCACACTGATTTTATATAATTAACGCGGATCTTCTAAAATATTTAAATTGCACAAGCTTGGCAGGTACGAAGATGAACTGCTTAGCACCAATATCAATTATATTATTAAAAAAACCGCGTTAATCATAAATCATCTGCGTATGAGCGAAGCGAATCCGCGTTGAATTTCCTAAATATTAACTCAGTAATTCTTCCGGTTTGAAGAACAGGTTTATCTCTCTCTCCGCCGAAGCAGGAGAATCTGAGCCATGTATAATATTTTCCGACATAGTAATTGCCATATCTCCCCGGATAGTTCCTGGTGCTGCTTCCTGGGGATTGGTCTTGCCCATCATTGTTCTCATGGCACTAATAACATTTTCTCCCTCCCAGACCATGGCCAGTACCGGTCCAGAGGTAATAAAGTCAACTAACTCTCCAAAAAATGGCTTATCCTTGTGTTCCGCATAATGCTTTCCCGCCAGTTCCTCACTGATTACCATCAGCTTCATTCCCACCGGCCGATATCCCTTTAGTTCAATTCTCTTAACAATCTCTCCAGCCAACCTTCTCTTCATGCCATCAGGTTTAATCATTGTAAAAGTTCTTTCCACAAACTTACCTCCAATAGTGTAATAAATTCTAGTATTATTCTATCCTCACACGGTACATTTTGTACCTTAGTTGGTCTGACCTTCTTCATTCCCGTTCTTCATTATAGTATCAAATTCGTTAGCTTCCATGGTTTCTTGTTCAATTAATCGGGCCGCTATTTCATGAAGTTTATCCTGGTTGTCTTTTAAGATTTGCTCAGCCTTCTGATATCCTTCATCAATATAAGAACTGGCTTCCTTATCAATAGCATATGCTATTGCATCCGAGTAATTGCGGTCCCGGGAGATGTCACGGCCTAGAAATACTTCTTCACTTTTGTGTCCAAATGTAAGTGGTCCCAGTTCCTCGGACATCCCATATTCAGTAATCATTTTTCTAACTATACTGCTGGCTCTTTCCAGGTCATTCTGGGCCCCGGTGCTAATATCATGCAGTATCAATGCTTCAGCTACCCGGCCGCCTAGCAGCATAGTAACTTCGTCCAGCAAATAGGACTTGGTTATATAATTACGGTCTTCCTCAGGCAGAAGCAGTGTGTAACCACCTGCCCGCCCCCGGGGAATAATAGATATTTTATGAAGTTTATCGGTATTAGGAAGAAAGTGGCTGACGATGGCATGACCCGCTTCATGGTAGGCCACCAGTCGTTTCTCTTTCTCCGATATAACCCGGGTCTTCTTTTCCGGCCCGGCTATAACTCTCTCAATAGATTCTTCCATTTCTTCCATATTTATTTGGCTTTTACCTCGGCGCGCTGAAAGAAGTGCGGACTCATTGACCATATTGGCCAGGTCAGCCCCGGTAAAGCCCGGCGTACGTTTAGCCAGTATCTCCAGGTTTACATCTTCCGCCAGAGGTTTATCTTTGACATGTACTGCCAAAATGGCTTCTCTGCCTTTAACATCTGGTTTATCAATTAAAATATGCCGGTCAAATCTACCCGGTCTAAGTAAAGCCGGATCCAGGATATCAGGGCGGTTGGTGGATGCCATAACAATAATGCCTTCATTGGTTGAAAAGCCGTCCATTTCCACCAGTAACTGGTTTAAGGTCTGCTCCCTTTCATCATGTCCTCCTCCGAGGCCTGCCCCACGCTGGCGGCCAACTGCATCAATTTCATCTATAAATACAATACAAGGGGCATTTTTCTTGGCTTGTTCAAACAAATCCCTTACCCGGGCGGCACCAACACCGACAAACATTTCTACAAAATCTGAACCGCTGATAGAGAAAAATGGAACTCCGGCTTCACCGGACACAGCTTTAGCCATTAAGGTCTTACCGGTTCCTGGAGCGCCATACAACAAAACCCCTTTAGGTATCTTAGCACCTATCTTAATAAACTTGTCGGGGTTCTTAAGGAATTCAACTACCTCAGCCATTTCTTCTTTGGCTTCTTCAGCCCCGGCAACATCCTTAAAGGTCACCTTAACTTCTTCACCTGAAAGCAAGCGGGCTTTGCTCTTGCCAAACTGCATTACCCGGTTGCCCCCACCCTGGGTCTGATTCATTATAAATAACAAAAAGGCAATCAGAATAATTATAGGGAAAAGAGTAGAAAGCAATGACGTCCACCATGGAGGTGGAGGTACGGGATTAGTGGTAAAGTCCACTTTGTTTTGCTGCATCACCTTGATAATATCGCTCTCTTTAGGAGCTTTAGCAGTAAATTTATCCCCGTTCTTCATTTTCCCGTCAATATTATAAACCAGGTCATCCACCTCAACTGTTGCCTTGGCTATCTGGCCTTGTTGAACACTGGTATATAATTGCGGATAAGAAAGTTCTTTTACTTTTTCCGGCTTGGCCGAGGTCATTTTTATTGCAAATAAGGCCAGCAATACTATAAGAACGTATATAGCTATATTTTTAAGGGTTCTATCCAACGCTTTTCCTCCCCTTTTGACTAATAAAAATCATGTCATATTGTAGCATAAGTGCCCGTCCTTTTCAATTTAAGCAGACTCTGCCATCCTCAAGTGTATTACACTGTTACTTGTTATTGTTATCGTTATTTTCCTTTTTTATCACTACAATTTGCCTGGTATCCTGACAAACTGCAGCTTCGTTAGCTATCTGGAAACCTAAAATAGCATATATAGTATCATTAGATGCTAGAATTGGAACTTTATCACGCTCAAAAAATGGCACCTTCTTATCAATGAATAAGTTTTTTAGCTTCTTATGACCGTTGAATCCCAGAGGATGGAAACGGTCTCCGTCTTGACGGGAACGCAATACAACCGGTGCGCTTATTTTATCATAGTCAAGATATACCTCGTTAACAGTGGGTTGAAAATCCTGACGCTCCACCAGTTCAAATAAATAATTGTCTCCAGTCTCCTGAATAGCAACCTTACCAGGAATCATAACCGGATAGGAGAATTTTTCAAATACCCGGTTCAAAGTAGTAAATATTACTTTATCATAAACCTTGTTTACACGGACCTCCTTTTTGAGGTGAATTAGCCGGGAAGAACCTTCCCTGGCAGCCAGTTCCATTATCATATTAGTATCTTCCATATTCCATTCTAATTCCCCTGCCAACAAAACCAATGCTTTTTTGATTATTCTGCGCTGATAACCAGGCTTAAGACTAATAAGCAGCCTGCCATTCAGAATAATTACCTCTTTCTCTTCCCTAACTACAATATCCTGCCATAAATGCTGAGTTTCTTCGTCCATAACCTGATTTTCTTCCCCGGCGATGATGGCCAATTGGTTGAGGCTTTCAATAATTCGTGGATTGAATTCCTTTTGCAGATAAGGAATTAATTCATGTCGGATACGATTACGAGTATAAATTATGTCTTCATTACTTTTATCAAGGCAGTATTCAATGCCGTTTTC
>JBDKUD010000239.1:0-31470 GCA_039679805.1 Syntrophomonas sp.
GTGAAATTGAGGTTAAAACTTCTACTCCGGCTATAGAAAAGATAAGACGCAATATTGTCATGCTTATTGCCAAGAGAGCCGAAGGCAGTGAGCTTATGAACAAGATGTATAAGGAATATGGCTGTCCTGAGAATGCTATTGAAGGTGACCCCAATGAACGCTGTATCTTATGCCGTTTATGTTCCTATGCCTGTGAAGAAATGGGTACCAGTGCTATATCAGCTATAATGAGGGGAACTGAAAAGCGGATTGCTACACCCTATGATGAAGCTTCTGCAGCTTGTATTGGCTGCGGTTCCTGTGCTGAGATCTGCCCTACCGGTGCTATAGAAATGACACAGGAAGGCAGCCATCGTACAATTTGGAACAAAACTTTTGAATTGGTAACCTGTGAAAGCTGCGGCAAACCTTTTGCTACTAAGGAACAATTAAAATACGTTAATGAAAAATCAGAACTTGATATATCCGGCAATTTATGTGAAGGCTGCCGCAAAAAAAGATTTGCTAATAAGCTCGGTCAGTTTGCAGTGGAGTTTCAATAAAACCAATATATAAATAGTCCAAACCCGTAAATAGGTAACAGGCCTGTTTACGGGCTTCTTAAAATAAACTTTTCAGGAGAGAATATTTCAAACTATAAATTATAAATTTAAATTGTGGTTTAAAATTTTATTTTATATGGAGGTGTTAGCTATGAGGACTGTATATATGGATCATAGTGCTACTACCCCAGTTGACCCGAAGGTTTTTAATGAAATGATACCTTTTTATATGGATCAGTTTGGCAACGCATCAAGTGTATATTCTTTGGGACAGAATGCACGGCGTGCGGTTGAAAAGGCTCGGGAGCAGGTAGCCGAGTTGATAAATGCGTCTCCTAAGGAAATTGTTTTTACCAGCGGGGGGACAGAAGCAGATAACCTGGCACTAATAACATATATGCAGGTTAATCACAGCCGGGGAAATCATTTGATAACATCATCCATCGAGCATCATGCGATACTGCATACTTGTGAATATTTAGAGAAGCAGGGATTTGAGATCACTATTTTGCCGGTAAATAATTATGGTTTGGTTGAACTTAATGACTTGGAAAAGGCAATGAAACCTAACACCACTCTGGTTTCCATTATGCATGCCAACAATGAAGTAGGCACAATTCAGCCTATCAAAGAACTGGCAGATATTGCCCACCAGGGAGGGGCAGCTTTTCATACTGATGCGGTACAATCTCTGGGCAAAATCCCTGTTGATGTAAAGGATATGGGTATTGATATGCTGTCGGGATCAAGTCATAAGTTATATGGCCCTAAAGGAGTTGGTTTCCTGTTTGTAAAAAAGGGCATTAGAATTAGTAATTTTCTTCACGGCGGTGGTCAAGAACGTAAATTGAGAGCCGGAACGGAAAATGTTCCCGGTATTGTAGGCTTGGGCAAAGCAGCTGAATTAGCCGGAATCCATATGCCGGAACGAGCAGAAAAACTAAAGAGACTCGGAAACCGTTTAATCGAAGGCATAATAAAAACTATTCCTAATTCAAGGCTAACTGGTCATCCCCAAAATCGTATACCAGGCAGTGTAAGTTTCTGCTTTGAGTTTGTAGAGGGTGAATCCATATTATTGATGTTTGATGGGCTGGGGATAATGGCCTCCAGCGGGTCTGCATGTACGTCCGGTTCCCTGGATCCTTCACATGTATTATTAGCTCTGGGAATTCCTTATGAAATAGCTCATGGTTCATTACGATTAACTATGGGAAAAGATAACACCGATGAAGATGTAGATTATGTACTGGAGGTCCTTCCATCAATTATTGTAAATTTGAGAAAAATGTCCCCGCTATGTTCATGATTCCAGTTTAATGAAGGCTAAAACCGAGTTCGGTGGAATAGACCGGTATTATTTGTTTGCCATATTTTTAACGGCAAAATAAATCAAAATAAAGGGGTTATGTTAATGAAGCAATACAACATAGTCTCGTCCTATCAACGCCCCAGTTTTCGGCGGACCGAAAACATGATGATAATACCTGTGGAAGAGTCTGTTGGAATGGTACTGGCGCATGATATGACGGAAATTATCCCGGGTAAGTCTAAAGGTGCAGCATTCAAAAAGGGGTATATCATAAAAAAGGAGGATATTCCCCGATTATTAAACATGGGGAAAGAACACATATTTGGTGTAGAGTATAAAGACGGCGAAATTCACGAAAATGAAGCGGCCATCAGAATGGCAAGAGCAGCTACTGGTCAGGGTATAACTTTTTCAGAGCCATCCGAGGGGAAAGTAAATCTTTTGGTAAACCGTATGGGACTTCTTAAAGTAAATACTGAAGCGTTATTGGAGATTAATTCCATAGATGAAATTATTTTATCAACAATTCATACAGATAGATTAGTTGATGTAAATACTATTGCAGCCGCTACAAAAATAATACCTTTAAAAATAGAAGAAAAAAAGTTAGCATCGATGGAAAAGATTTGTTCGGAAAATTTTCCTGTTATACAGGTAGTGCCTTTATATAAATTAAAGGCCGGTATTGTGACAACCGGAAATGAAATATATTACAAAAGAATTCCCGACAAATTTGGACCGGTTCTCATTGAGAAGTTCAGAGAATTGGGATCCGAAGTTATCGAACAGATTTTTTCAAAAGATGATCCCAATATGATAGCACAATCTATCAAGACATTAATAAAAGCGGGGGCAGATATTATTCTGGTTACAGGAGGAATGTCAGTTGATCCTGATGATGTAACCCCAACCGGAATAAAAATGGCTGGAGCACAAATATTGTCATATGGTTCTCCCACGATGCCGGGAGCTATGTTCCTGCTTTCATATATAAAGGATATTCCGGTATTAGGACTGCCGGGATGTGTTATGTATAACAAAAGAACCATCTTTGATCTGGTGGTACCGAGATTGGCAGCAGGTGAAAGAATTGAAAGAAAAGATATTATCAGATATGCCCACGGAGGATTATGTTCAGGATGTAAGGATTGCAGATACCCGAACTGTGGATTTGGCAAAGATTAAATAACTGTTTATAGCCACAGAATGGAAATAGTGAAGGAGTAGATCTTGTGAATGTGGTAAATGAACATGACATGTCATGGATATGCGATAAATGCAAGGAAAAGTTGGTCAAAAGCAAGGTGAATGTTACCTACCTGGGAGGGCATTTTGAAGTGGAGCTGTTGAAGTGCCCCAAGTGTAATAATGTATTTATCGGCGAGGATCTGGCCCTGGGTAAGATGTTGGAGGTAGAAAAAGGACTGGAGGATAAATAAATCAGGCCGTCAAAAAAGCCCAATAGCTGCGTTATTAACAAAAGCCAGTTCAATCAACGTACTTGTTTATGGCTCTTCAGAAATGGGTTATGGCGGAGGGGATGAATGCGGCGCTTTGACGTATAAACTGGCTTAGCGGTGATATAACATGCCATAGATGTCAATGGGAGCAAGTGCAGGTAAACTAAAGTTACAATGGGAGAGGGGTATTAAGCATTATGAGTTTAGACGTTTACAGAAGTTTGAAGAATGAATTAGACATAGGAAAAAAAGCTGTAGTGATCACATTAATGAACGATGTAGATAACGGCGAACATAAAAAATTTCTTCTTAAAGAAGAGCAGTTACAAACTTCCAATACCATTCATTACCTGGATGAATCAACTGTTAATAAGGCCCAATTTGCTTTGCAGACAGGGAACCTTCAATATTTTCAGGCTTCGAATGGGGCAAACATTTTGATTGAACCATATTTCCCGGAATCCCGCCTTATAGTTTTGGGTGGCGGCCATATTGCCAAACCTTTAGCTGAATTTGGCTCTAAAGTTGGATTTGCAGTTACTGTTGTTGATGACAGGCCAATGTTCGCCAACCAGCAGAGGTTCCCGGATGCTGAGAAGGTAATTTGTGAGAGCTTCAAAAACTGCTTCACTCAATTAAATATTAATGAATCTTGTTTCGTAGTTATTGTGACCAGGGGACATCGGCATGATTTTGATTGCCTGAAGCAGGTATTGAACTATGAAACAGCGTATACAGGAATGATTGGTTCTAAACGGCGCGTAAAAATTGTTAAAGAACAGCTTTTAATTGAAGGTTACCCGGTTGAACTGATAAATAAGGTTAATGCTCCTATCGGCCTTGAAATAGGAGCAGTTACACCTGAGGAAATTGCAATATCCATAATAGCGCAGGTCATTAGCTATAGAAGGCTGGTAAGCACAGCAATAAACGGTACGACTTCTGTTAAGGTAAATTGGCCTGAACTCGACCGGACTGTACTGGAAGAACTGTGTAAAGATACGGGGGACCCAAAGACACTTATTACAATAATTGCGACAAAAGGTTCGGTGCCGAGAAAAGCAGGAGCTAAAATGCTGGTATGGCCGTATGGAAAGCTTTTGGGAAGTATCGGCGGTGGATGTGCTGAAGGAGAAGTAATTAATATTGCCCGGCAGATGATAGGAAGCGGCGGATCAAAGATTTGTGATATTGATATGACAGGTCAAATCGCCGAAGACGAAGGCATGGTTTGCGGAGGCGTTATGAGAGTGCTGATAGAAGACTACAACGGGTAAACAGAGAATCAGGAACATTTTGTAACCTCTTCTAACCTCATAACTGAAGCCGAAATTCAGCTTGAACTGGGAAAGAAAAAATTGGACTGAAACGTAGCCAATTACAAACTGTGGAGTGAAATAAATGCATAAAACTTATAATGTTATTCTTTTTGATCTGGACGGCACACTTGTAGATTCCAGAATTGGAATAACCCAATCCGTACAGTAAGCCTTGAAGGCTTTTGATATTGATGAACCGGACTGGCAAAAAGCAGCCAAGGCTATTCACGGGTATCTGAGCAAGTCAAAACCCTTTGTTCGGACACGCTAAATTACGTAACAAGAACCATGAATAATAACCCCAAACGTAACTAATTTGTAATAAAAGCGTAACCACATTGCAAGTGATTACAATTAGGTTACTGAATAATGAAACAGCACTGAAAAAGTGCTGTTTTTGCTTACTTATGAAAAAAAAATTTGCCCTCAAACCTACTACCACTGAGTTTCGTATGAAAACACAAATTGAGATTAAATTGATATGGCACATTATTTGCTTATTAAAGGTCAAATAGTATTGCAATTACGTACTACTGCTTATGATTCTTAAGGTAATTACAGTAACAATTGTTTATGAAGGATGGTGAAATATCAAAAGCAATCCATAAACATATTTAAAAGCAGTAGTGGTAATTGTAATCGCTAATTAATTAAAAGGAGGTGAATGGTCCTGTTCTTACTACAGGGCCAACAATGGCTAAACAGATAAGAATAATACCCGAAAATTGTACTGGCTGTTATATTTGCGAACAGGCTTGTTCTTTCCATCATACTGACGAATGTCGACCTAATGCATCCAGAGTAACTGTTGTATCATGGGGAACTGTGGGACTATGCACACCATTATTATGTATGCAATGTGACGAAGCACCATGCGCAAAAATTTGTCCGGAAGGTGCTATTAAGAAAACAAATGGTGTTGTGGTTATCGATGATAAAAGCTGTATTAAATGTAAAATGTGCATGATTGCTTGCCCGTTTGGCAACATCAAATATGACGACATTAATTCCAGCATGATTAAGTGTGATCAATGCGGAGGAGATCCGGAATGTGTTAAAATATGCCCTTCCGGTGCATTGATATACGGGGATGCAGTTACTGCTAATTTGATTGTACAACAAAAATACGCCAGTCAATTAAGGACTGATGAGTCAAAGGAGGCAAGTGAGTAATGTACGGATGGATAGGACAGCTGCTTCGAGTAAACTTAACTAATGGAAAAATAACAAAGGAACCTCTTGATCCTATCGATGCCCGGGATTATATCGGGACACGCGGACTGGGTACACGTATTTGGATAAGAGAATGTGATGCAACTATTGATCCATTAAGCCCTGAAAATAAAATGATTATGATGACAGGTCCACTTACAGGTACACTGGCTGTAAGCTCCAGCAGGTATGAAGTCGTATGTAAAGGTCCCCTTACAGGTACTATTGCAGCCTCGAATTCAGGTGGTTACTTTGGATCGGAATTAAAATATGCAGGTTATGACGGTATTATTTTCGAGGGTCAATCTGAAAAACCTGTATATTTATGGATAAATGATGATGAGGTTGAGCTTCGCAGTGCCGAACATTTATGGGGCAAGGGGTGTCATGAAACCACTGAATTATTATTAGCGGAAACTAATCCCAAAGCCAGAGTAAATTGTATTGGTCAAGCGGGTGAAAACCTGGTTAAATTTGCGGCTATTATGAATGATTTTGCTCGTGCTGCCGCTCGTACCGGTGTAGGGACAGTAATGGGGAGCAAAAAACTTAAAGCAGTAGCGGTAAGGGGCACTAAAGGTATTAAAATCGCAGATCCTAAAGGTTTTAAGGAAACAATGGATAAGATTAACAGTGTTCTTAGAGCCAATCCCAGTACCGGATGTTGTGGCGGATTACATGTATTCGGCAGTAATGTAACATATGCTTTCCTGGATGATGCGGGAGTTTTGCCGGTTAATAACTTCAGGGATACCGGGATAGATTGTAATGCGGATAACTTAACCGGTGAAGCTCAAACCAATGATTGGTTGGTTAGGGCTAAAGGATGCATGGGTTGTCCTATCAGATGCGGAAGAATAACACGGGCCACCGGCAAGTTTGCAAGCTATGCTGAGGGACCGGAACTTGAAACTATATGGTGTTTCGGATCCGATTGCGGAATAGATAATATGAAAATACCAATGGCAGCCGGTCATCTGTGTAATGATTATGGTTTAGATACAATTACCATGGGATCAACCATTGCTGCTGCTATGGATATGTACGAAGCAGAAATTATAGATAAAGAAATAACAGGTTGGGATTTAAGATTTGGCAACGAGGACGCGGTAGTTGATTTAGTAATTAAAACAGCACTCAGAGAAGGCTTTGGAAACGATTTGGCAGAAGGTTCATACAGACTTTGTGAAAAATATGGTCATCCTGAATTATCAATGACTGTGAAAAAACAGGAATTGTCTGCATACGATCCGCGCGGATTGCAGTCCATGGGACTAAGCTATGCCACTACCAATCGGGGAGCTTGCCATGTTAGAGCATTTATGCCTGCACTTGAGATTTATGGATTACCTGTACAGGTTGATCGATTGGCTACTGAAGGAAAAGCTGCCTGGGTCAAGATATACCAGGATAATGCCGGAGCAGTTGATGCCTCGGGGAGTTGTTGTTTCGTTACCTTTGGCATAACGACAAAAGAAATAGCTGAAGAGCTGACTGCAGTGACAGGGGTTCAGTATTCCGAGGAAGATTTTATCAAAGCCGGGGAAAGAATTTGGAATATGGAGAGATTATTCAACCTGAAAAATGGCTTTACCCGGGAAGATGATAAATTACCTCCCCGACTTCTTAAGGATCCTATTAAAGCCGGACCCAGTAAAGGCCATGTAAACCGGCTGAATGAAATGCTGGACGAATATTATACCCTTAGAGGATGGGACGAAAACGGTGTTCCCAGTCAGTCTAAAATTGAAGAATTAAATATATCAGATCTTGAATTATAAATAACTACGATACATGGGCTTCGTTACTATACGGAGCCCATGTGATCAAAATACCATTGAACGGTCAGAAAATATAATTGGAGTGTATTTGTTATGAATAAACCTAAAAAATGTTTTGTTTTATGTTCTTCAGCTAAATGTTCAAAAATAACCGAGCATACTGAAGTTTATAAATGTCTTGAAAAAGAGATGGAAAATTCTAAAGACATCGTGTTGCTTCAGGATTCAGAGTGCCAGGGTGAGTGCCCAAATGGTCCATATCTAAATATCATTCCGGATTATATTGGATATTCAGAAGTTAAAACAGAAGATATCAGCAAAATTATTGAAGACGAGATCAAAAAACTAAGTAATCCCAGTAATTATATAAATAAATCTATTAAAGAAGAGTGTTATCAGGGCAAGCAATGGAAAATGTTCACTACATTTTGTATAGATGAACAACTTTGCAAAGGTTGTACTTTGTGTAAAAAAGTATGTCCCGCGGGAGCAATTAACGGACAGGTTAAAAAGGTTCATGAAATTGAAATATCAAAGTGTATTAAGTGCGGGAAATGCATGACAAAATGTAAGTTTAATGCAATAAAAATGCTTTTTATTAGTAATGGTGTTAAAGCTTTGAGGTGTATTAACTGTGGGCAGTTGATCGGCACTGTAGCTACCAGAGATTATCTAAAGAAAAAATTAAACGGTTCGATTAGTAGGCTTGAATTATGCAATAATTGCCGCCAGGTCTCTATTGGCAAAGTTCTAAGGAGACATAAATTCAAGAATGGCGTTGAGTGAAGGGAGGTGATTTGCTTGAAGATCGAAGTGCGTCTATTTGCCACTTTGAGAACTAATCGAGAAAAAAAGACAATAATTGAACTTGAGCCGGGATGCAGCCCCAGACACGCAGCAGAGAAATTAAATATTCCACCCGAAAAGGTAACCATGGTTTTAATTAACGGCAAAAACAGTACTATGGATGCCATTATTAATGAGGGAGATATTGTTTCATTCTATCCGGCTATAGGGGGGGGATGATTTAAAATCGCACGCACGCTAATTTCCTGCGAAATATGTTCTGGAAAGGCTGTATAAACCGATAAAGTTCAACTAAAAAAGTTGATTTAAGAGATAAATTATCCGAATATTACAGTGTTTCCAGAAAATAAAAAAATAGTGTGTAAAAACACCCAATTTAATTTTAATGGTTAATGATTGCAGTTACAACCCTATCTAAATACTTAATTCATGACAAAAGGAGAGATATGTATCATGATGACAGCCGAGCAATATATTCAGAGCCTTAGAGATATGAGACCACGTAAAGTCTATGTTATGGGTGAACTAATTGATAATCCCGTTGATCATCCCCTAATTCGTCCCTCAATTAACTGTTGTGCTATGACCTACAAACTGGCAGAAATGCCTGAATACGAGGACTTAATGACAGCTACGTCCGCCTTAAGCGGCAAAAAAATCAACAGATTTTGCCACCTCCATCAGAGCCCTGAAGATTTAAAGAAAAAAGTTAAAATGCAGCGCTTGTGCGGAAACATGACTGCTGCATGTTTCCAGAGATGTGTAGGTATGGATGCCTTGAATGCAGTTTTTAGTACCACATATGAAATGGATCAGAAATATGGCACTAACTATCATGAAAAATTTAAAAAATATCTTATGGAATGGGAAGAGAAGGACTGGACTGTAGATGGTGCTATGACTGACCCCAAGGGTAACCGTTCAGCTGGACCATCAGCTCAGGTTGACCCTGATCTGTTTGTACGGATAGTAGAAAAACGTGAAGACGGAATAGTAGTACGGGGAGCCAAAATGCATCAAACTGGTGCCATTAACTCCCATGAAGTACTGGTAATGCCTACTCAGACCATGAGACCTGAGGATGCAGATTATGCTGTTGCATTTGCAGTTCCAGCTGATGACCCTAGTATTATATATATCTATGGCCGTCAATCATGCGATACACGTAAGTTAGAAGAAACTAAAGTTGATGCCGGCAATATCACATATGGTGGTCAGGAAGCAATAATTATATTCGATAATACTTTCGTACCATGGGAACGTGTATTTATGTGCGGCGAAATCGATTTCTCGGGTATGCTGGTTGAAAGATTTGCCGGGTATCATCGCCAGTCTTACGGCGGATGTAAAGTTGGTAATGGCGATGTACTGATTGGTGCCAGTGCTTCCATAGCGGAATACAATGGTGCCGCCAAAGCTTCTCATGTTAAAGATAAAATTATAGAAATGAATCACCTTAATGAAACTTTATATGCTTGCGGTATAGCCTGTTCAGCGGAAGGAAGAAAAACTGCTGCCGGTAATTACCTGATTGATATGATGCTGGCCAATGTTTGTAAACAGAATATAACCCGTTTCCCGTATGAGATTGCTCGCCTGGCTCAGGATATTGCAGGCGGTTTGATGGTAACCCTGCCTTCAGATAAGGACTTTAAGTCACCCGAAGTAGGCGAATGGTGTAATAAACTCATGGCGGGAGATCCAAAGTTTACAACTGAACAAAGACAACGGATGTTAAGGCTTATTGAAGCTATGACCATGGGCTCAATAGCAGTTGGATATCTGACTGAATCTATGCATGGTGCAGGTTCACCTCAGGCTCAGCGCATAATGATTTCACGCCTTGCCAATATGGAAGCTAAAAAAGGTATGGCTCGAAGAATATGCGGAATTGACCCTGATAAGCTGTTCTAATTAAAAGTTAAGAGGAGGGAAGCCGGAATGATGCAAAGAATTAACGAAGTCATTAAATTTTATATTAAGCCTTATCTACAGAGCCATGGAGGTGATATAGAAGTTGTTAATGTTGATGACAACAATAATGTTACCTTGCGGCTATTGGGAGTCTGCAGCAATTGTCCGGCTTCCCAAAATACCATGGCTGACTTGGTAGAAAATGTACTAAGAGATAAGCTGCCCGAATTGGGCTCAATAACATTAGCAGAAAACGAAGATTCTCAAGAGTTGTTAAATTTAGCCCTGAAAATTCTGCAGAGTCAATCCAGTCCTGGATCTAGTTTAAATTAATTCGGTTATTACAGATTAATTTATTTAAAAAGGGAGGCAAAAAAATGGCATGGCTCCAGTATTTTGAAGACCATACGGCTACCCCTGAAGATTTATCAATTAATAACCTGAGAAGAAGAAGGCATAGTAAAATGACATGGCAAAAGTATTTTGAAGACCATACGGCTACTGCTGAAGATTTATCGATTATTAACCTAAGAAGGCATAATAAATCCTGTTCCCAGTATTATAAAGACCATGACCATTATGTTACAAAGGAGGCAAAATAAAATTGACCTGGCTTCAGTATTATAAAGAACATACGGTTACAGTTGAAGAAGCAGTTAAACATGTCAAATCTGGTGACCGTATTGTACTCGGACATGCTTGCGGTGAACCGCAGCTATTACCAGATGCTTTAGTAGCGCGAGCTGCAGAGCTTGAAAATGTCGAAATAGTGCATATGGTTGCAATGGGCAAAGCACCTTATTGCCGTCCCGAATTTGCAAAATCATTCAGGCATAATGCTATTTTTGCGGGTCCTCCTACCCGTCAGGCAATCGCTGAGGCAAGGGCTGTCTATACTCCCGTTTATTTTTATCAGGTTCCCGCACTCTTTAGGGATGAAGTCCTTAAGGTGGACTTTGCTTTTGTAACTGTTTCTCCACCCGATAAATTCGGATTTGTTAATACAGGCGTATCGGTAGATTATACCAGACAAGCGATAAGTAGTGCCAGAATGGTTATTGCTGAGGTAAATCCTAATATGCCGAGAACCGCAGGAGATTCTTCTATAAAAGTAACTGATATAGATTGCTTTGTACCATGTGACATGCCGTTGGTCGAATTAACTCCTCCCAAAATCGGGGAGGTTGAAAAAGCCATTGGCAGTAATATTGCGGGGTTAATTAATGATGGTGACTGCTTGCAGCTCGGTATAGGTGCTATTCCTGATGCCGTACTTGCTTGCCTTGGTACTAAAAAAGATTTAGGAATTCACTCAGAAATGATTTCCGATGGTGTTATGAATTTAGTTGAAGCTAATGTAATCAATTGCTCTAAAAAGAACCAGCATAATGGCAAAATTGTCATTAGCTTTGCTATGGGTACATCTAAATTTTATAAATGGCTTGACAACAATCCTATGGTGGAAGTATACCCGGTTGATTATGTTAACAATCCTAATGTTGCAGCAGGTAATGATAATTTGATAGCAATAAATTCAGCGTTAAGTGTCGATCTTTTGGGTCAGGTTGCAGCCGATATGCTAGGAACTAAACAGTTTAGCGGCGTTGGTGGACAGGTAGATTTTGTTCGCGGTGCTGCCGGTTCAAAGGGTGGCAGAAGCGTAATAGCTCTCCCTGCTACCGCAGCCAAAGGCACAGTATCCAGGATAGATGTAACTCTAACACCCGGCCAGGCTGTAACAACAAGCCGCTACGATGTAGATTATGTAGTAACAGAATATGGGGTAGCTGCTCTTAAAGGTAAAACTAATATTGAGCGTGCGGAATCCTTAATACAAATTTCTGCACCGCAATTCCGTGATGAAATGCGTCAAAAACGGATAGATATATATGGATGGTAATGAAAGTCATTGAATTAAGGATTAATAAGTAAGTATATTTTGAGGGCTTTGTTAATTAAAACAAAACCCTCAAAGCTTATTATTAAGGATTTTATTAAGCTGTCATGACGTTTTTGAAGCGTAACCAAAATGTAACCCATTAGTAATCCACTAGTAATCAACTAGAGGTGACAATTGTATTACGAATGGTCAAAAATTAAATATTATAGACCAATTTTAAAATAATTGGTGCTGACATAAAAGCCGCTAATGGAGGAATGACCGCAGAATGCGACAAAATAATATATTATATGTGAATAATGTTTGGCTTGGCATAAATTTTGCTTATTAAGTATATATAGGTTGCAATTTAATAATTTGAATAATTAATTGCCAGCCTGGGAAGTAAACTTAGGCAAGCAAGACAACATCCTTTTGCAGTCAAAGTAGATATAATTATGCAGCACACAATTATGACAAGTGCCGCGAAAAACTTTAGTAAACTAATCCAGATTAAATGAGGTGAGAAATCTGTGGCTAGGCCAGAACCTAAAAAGCCAAACGTACTATTTGAAAAACTTGTAGTTGGGGCAGTAGAATTACCCAATCGGATTATTTTTGGATCACACCCAACCAATTTTGCAAAAAACAACCTATTTACAGATCAACATGTAGCATATTATGAGGCCAGAGCCCGGGGTGGGGCAGGACTAATTGTATTAGAAGAACAATCGGTACACCCTTCGGACTTACCCTATGAAAAGATACCCTTCGGATTCAATGTCGGAATTATTGAAGGTTATCAAAAAATAGCCAATGCCGTCCATAAACATGGTGGTAAAGTAGTTGCACAGCTTAACCATAGCGGAATGCAGTCGGAAGGCAGTACCAGCATGCATGAATTATGGGCTCCCAGTGCTATGGCTGATGTTGTATCCGGTGAAGTAGCGAAGGCTATGGAACCCGAGGATATTAAGGCTGTGGTGGCAGGTTTTGCCAGAGTTACGGAACATGCTGTTAAGGGCGATTTGGACGGAGTAGAAATAAATGCCGCACAGTTTTCACTCCTGCGGCAGTTTATGTCACCTTTGACGAATACCCGTTCTGATATTTATGGCGGTGAATTAGAAAATCGTCTCCTATTTACTAAAGAAGTTTTACTGGCGGTTCGGCAGAAATTAGGGCCGCAGAAACTGTTAGGGCTAAGGCTTTGCGGCGATGAGTTTGCTCCCTGGGGAGGCATAACACCTCAAGATGCTATGGAAATCGCCCGCAACCTAGCAAGGCTAAATATTATTGATTATCTGGCGATAACCGTGGGCAGCCTTTACACATTGAATTTGACCCCGGCAACATATTACGCTGAAGAAGGTTTTGCGGTAGGGGTTGCTTCGGAAATAAAAAAAGCAGTAACTATTCCTGTTTTCGCAGAGGGCAGAATTCATCGTCCCCAATATGCGAAATCAATTATTGAGCAAGGCTTAGTAGATGCAGTTTGTATGAATAGAGCATTAATTGCTGACCCGGAACTGCCTAATAAGGTAGCCAATGGGATAGAAGAAGAGGTCATAGGTTGTTTATCTTGTAATCAGGGTTGTGTAGTCAGACGCAGCATGGGCAAGCCGCTTTTTTGCCAGGTAAATCCTGTGGTAGGGGAAGAAATAAAGCAAAAACCCAGACGCAAACCACTAAAAGCTAAACAAATATTGGTTGTCGGCGGTGGACCTGCAGGAATGGAAGCAGCTGCCTTAGCTGCGGAGCGGGGTCATAAAGTTACGCTCTGGGAAGAAAGGCCCCATTTAGGCGGGCATCTGGCAGATAATGCGGATAAACGCGAGTATGTAAGTATACTGAACTTGTGGGAAAGGCTTCTGGCCAAATACCGTGTTAAAGTAGTTACCGCAAAGACGGCACAAGTAACAGATATACTTGCCGAACAAGCCGACGCGGTTATATTAGCTACCGGTTCCAAAGATGGTGAACCACCTATAGCCGCACAAGAATGCCCTGGCTTTTCGGCAAGGACAGCCCTTAATACTGAGCTCAGGGACAAAACCATATTGTTCTGGGATGAAATTGGAGATCAGTTAACGGCCCGAACAGTGGGAAAATTGTTTAACGATGGAAATAAGGTATACTTTGTTACTTCGGATCTCTTTGCAGGTAATAAAATGGCTGCAACCTTCGAACTGAATAGTTTTAATCCGATATTGATGAACGGTGCAGCAGGAATATATCCAATGAGCCAGATTGTAGAAATAAAAAATCAAACCGCGATAATAAAACACATTTACAGCGGCGTTGCTACAACCATTAGCGGCATTGATACTTTTGTTTATAATTGTTGGTCAAAACCTAATGACATCATATATAACCTCTTGCTTGGGCAGGTGAAAGAGCTTCACCGGATTGGGGATTGTGTTGCTCCACGCGGCATAGGATATGCAGTCAGAGAAGGTTTTATGTTGGGCAATAGTATATAGCAAAGGAGTTGAGAACTTGAATCCAGAATTTTCCCATTTATTTTCACCGGTTCGCATTGGACCGGTAACCATAAAAAACAGGATCGTGTTTTCGGCCCACTTAACAAATTTTGCTGAAAATCATCTTCCTTCAGAAAGGCATGCTTATTACTATGGAGAACGGGCGTGGGGTGGAACTGGATTAATTATTACTGAAGAACAATCGGTTCACCCGACCGATGTAGCATACGAAAAGCTAATTGATGCCTTCAATCCTGAGGTAATACCTGGTTATCGCAGGATGACTTCAGAAGTACACCAGTATGGAGGTAAAATATTTGCGCAGGTCAATCATAACGGCGGGCAAGGAACAAGCGCTTTCTCCAGGTTGCCTGTGTGGGGGCCATCTTCAACACCGGATCCGCTGTTTAAAGAGGTTTCCAAAGCGATGGAAAAGGCGGATATGCAGGAAGTAATACGTGGTTTTGCATTGGTTGCTGAACACACGATTAAGGGCGGCTTTGATGGCTGCGAAGTACAAGGCTCGCATAGTTCATTGCTGAGACAGTTTATGTCACCGCTGACCAATCTGCGAACAGATGAGTACGGTGGCAGTTTTGAAAATAGAATGCGGTTTCCAGTGGAAGTAATGGCTGCCCTGCGCAGAGTTCTTGGTCCGCATCACGCGCTGGGAATAAGGCTTACTGGAGATGAATTTGTTGAAGGTGGACTAACCCTTGAGGATACCAAGCAAATAGCTGCTTATCTATGCAAATTGGGATTGGTAGACTTTATAAATACCAGTATCGCAAATTTCTATAACCTTTATATGGTAGAAGGTTCAATGCATGTTCCCCTTGGGTATAACACCCATGCGGCTGCTGGTATAAAGGAAGTCGTAGATGTCCCGGTATTTGCCGTTGGACGAATAAGCGGTCCTGCTCAGGCTGAACGTATTCTGGCCAGTGGACAGGCAGATCTTGTGTGTATTGCACGGGCCCAGATATGTGATGCTGAATTTGCAAATAAGTCTTTAGAAGGACGACATCATGAAATCCGCCAGTGCATTGCATGCAATCAGGGTTGTGCTGCACGAACCGGGTTTAACAGGGATTTAGGTTGTATGCAAAATCCTGCTTCAGGGCGGGAAGAAATGTACAGTCCACGTTTTGTTAAGAAAGCAGAACGTTCTAAAAAGGTAATGATAGTCGGGGGCGGACCGGCAGGATTGGAAGCAGCAATAGAAGCGACCCGACGGGGTCATAAAGTTACGGTGTATGAACGGGATGACAAATTTGGCGGACAAATTAACTTATTAACCAAAGTGCCAAACCGCGAAGAGTTTTCGGATGTTGTGCGCAACCAGACTATAGAAATTGAACAACTGGGAATTAAAACAGTGCTGGGTGTTGAAGTTACTCCAGAATTAGTTGATAAAGAAAAACCCGAAGTTGTAATTGTCGCCACTGGTTCTAAAGCATCACCAAGTTATATAGCTGGCGCTGATCAACCACATGTAATGACCTTTTATGAGGTTTTGGCCGGTCGGGAAGTACCTGGAAATAATGTACTGGTAATTGATGACATCGGTTTCCATCAGGGATCAAGCATTGCCGATTACCTGGCTTATTTGGGTAAAAAAGTCCATATTTTAACTGCTGGACTTTATGTGGCTCCCGACATAATGTCGACCCATGATTTACAACTATGGTACAGACGTGCCTTGGCGCAGGGGGTTGACATGGTAACAAACAGTATGGTGCGTGCCATTGGAAAGAACGACGTTACAATCTTTAATCATTATACAGGCCAGGAACAGGTACTGAATGATATTTCAGCGGTTGTTCTAGTTGGGCGTCCACAGCAGGAGGACGAACTGTATCACAAGATAAAAGATAAAGCGGCTGAAGTTTATCGTATAGGTGATTGTCTGGCCCCGAGAAAAATGGAACACGCGATTTTTGATGGATTTAAAATAGGACGTGACATTTAAATGGAGGTGAGGAAGTGCTCAAATGCCTGGTGATTTTGGAAGGTAATAACAACGAACTGGCCGCTGCCTCACTCCGTCTAATGGCGAGACTCCGTCGCTTTTCGGGACGTTCGGAGGCACGGATAGTAGCAGCAGGTTTCGGTGGTGATGAAGCACCGCAAATTCTTAGAACCTGCGGTGGGTATGGATTAGAGGAAATGTATCAGGTAGAAGGGGTTATCGCAAATGACCCAAAAACCTGGATACCGGCTATCATTGATTTAATTCACGAGCAGCAGATATCTCTGATCATTTTACCCGGGACTCCGATTGGACGCGAGTTAGCTCCTAATCTGGCGGTGCAGTTAGATGCGGGGATTGTAGCGAATTGTCAGGAAATAATATTCAGTCAGGATGGCTTAGAGGCAGTCGTCGAGGCTTATAACAAACAATATCAGTTTATTACCAGTTTAGAAGGTATTCAAAATGTTGTAATAATGTCTGACATAGATCCGGGGATGGTTGAACCGTTGGACGAGAAAGAATGTGCACTAACTAAAATAAATGCTCAAAATGCCGGAATGTCGGATGTGAAAATTATGGAAACGTATTATCTCCCGGCTGGGGAATTGGATATAGCAGAAGCAGAACGCATTGTTGGCATTGGCCGGGGGGTTGAGAATCGTGCAGACCTGGAACAAGTTCTGGAACTGGCAACGGTTGTCGACGCTGCGATAGCAGGTACCCGACCGGCTGTAGATGCTGGGCATATTCCATTTTCCCGGCAAATAGGGCAAACTGGACGCATTGTGGCACCACAACTCTACTTTGCCATGGGGATTTCCGGAGCACCGCAACATATAACCGGCGTAATAGATGCTAAAATAGTGGCGATCAATAATGACCCGAAAGCACCTATTCTGCGACTGGCTGACTTAGG
The DNA here is from genome assembly GCA_039679805.1 of Syntrophomonas sp. Lineage (GTDB taxonomy): Bacteria > Bacillota > Syntrophomonadia > Syntrophomonadales > Syntrophomonadaceae > JBDKUD01. Next base: position 17,601 of record JBDKUD010000239.1, read on the forward strand.
CGTCGTCGGTGATTTTCGCGAAATTGTACCTTGTCTAGTTAAACGATTAAAAGAAAATAACCAGATGAATGCCGGCAAGGCAGGAAGGTAGAAAGGAGCGGCGATGAATAACCATACGTTTGACGTAATTGTTGTCGGCGCAGGCCCGGCTGGAGCCACAGCAGCCTTAGTATTAGCTCGTCAGGGAATTAAGGTACTCTTAATAGAACGGGGTGAATATCCGGGCTCGAAAAATATGTTTGGCGGCGCTTTATTTGGAGAAGTCTTAGAAGAACTGATTCCTGAATATTGGAAAGTGGCCCCGGTAGAGAGATATCTAGGAAGAAAGATGATTTCTATTTTATCAGAGGAATCAATATTATCAATTGATATAAATAGTTCAGAATTTAAAGAGCCTCCGTATCATGGCTTTGTAATACAGCGTTCTTTGTTTGACCGCTGGTATGCTCAGGAAGCCGTAAAAGCCGGGGCAGTACTTTTAACACGCACCACGGTTGTTGATGTACTGCGGGAAGGTAATCAGATAGTAGGCGTTAAAGTTGACCGTCATCCAGGAGAAATAAAGGCTAAAGTAGTTATCGCTGCTGATGGCGTAGTTTCTCTATTAGCTCAAAAAGCAGGTCTGCGTCGTGATTTTAAAGTTGACCAGTTCTGTTTAGGAATTAAAGAGGTAATTCAACTACCACCGGGTGAATTAGAGAAAAGGTTTGGCCTGAATGGTGATGAAGGACTATCCAATGAATATCTGGGAAGTATGGGTGATGGCCTTCATGGGGGAGGTTTTCTCTATACCAATAAAGATAGTATTTCTATTGGGGTATGTGTATATACCCATTCCCTGAAAGAAAAAAGAGCAACCATTTATGAAGCACAGGAAAAGTTTAAACGCCACCCCGCGATAGCGCCGCTTTTAGAAGATGGCCGATTAATAGAATACTCCGCACATTTAATTCCAGAAGCTGGTGTGGAAATGATACCGCAGCTTTCCTGCGGGGGAATGATGGTGACAGGTGATGCGGCTGGGTTTGTATTAAATGCAGCAGTTTTCCTGGAAGGAGTTAATCTGGCGATGGCTTCGGGTAAAATAGCTGCCGAGACTGCTATCAATGCCATAAATAAGGGAAAATACGATGCGCGTGAACTATCTGCTTATGATAAAGCACTAAAGAATAGTTTTGTATTAAAAGGGTTAAACCGTTTCAAATCTGCAAGGCCGCTGCTGCTTAACGAAAGACTTTACGAAGTGTATCCTTCTTTTATAATGGGTACTTTAGAGAATTGGTTTAAAGCAAATGAGGATGGACATCCAAAATTGGCAAAAACCGTACTCTCTATGTTAAATAAAGACGTTGGAATATGGCAATTGGCCAAGGACGGTATCCAAGCAGGAAGGGGATTGCTATTATGATCGATGTAGCAGTACGTCTTAAATTAAGCCGCTATATCCTGGCAGGAGAAACACATATCAAAGTTGATTATGAAAAGTGCCGGAAATGTTCTCATAGGGCTTGTTTGACTGCCTGTCCGGCCCAATGTTATTTACCACATGCCGAGCAAGGTGCCGTTTTTAATTATGAAAATTGTCTGGAATGCGGAACCTGCTATGTTGTTTGTGATCAAAATGCTTTACAGTGGGAATTTCCCAGGGGCGGATGCGGCATTAGTTATCGGTTTAGTTAAAGGAGGTGGAGATTCTGCAAGTCGCTGTAGTGATAAGAAGTACAGTAGATTGCCGGATTATATTGCCGGCAGATTCATATGAAGAAAAGCCATTAGAAGAAGCTAAAGTCAAGACAATTAACCCAAGTGACTGGTCAGCATTCGAACAGGCTATTTCACTTAAAAAGCAAGGTATGGCGAAAAAAGTTACGGTTGTTAACGTTGGTCAACCAGACGAGGAAGAATGCTTGCGCTGGTGTTTGGCGTCAGGTGCCGATTCAGCCCAGCGGTTGTGGGATTCAGCTTTAGAGGATAGTGATCAACTGGGTAAGGGAAAAGCTTTAGCTGCTGCTTTAGAGCGATTGAAAGTCAATCTGGTTTTATGCGGTGATAATTGTCTTGATCAGTTAAATAGTCTTATACCGGGGATAGCGGCTGGTGTAGCAGGTATAAACTTCTTAACCGAAATAGAAAAAGTTGAAAATATTAAAGGTGATCAGGCCATAGTAATTCGCCGTGGAGAAAAGGGTAAAAGAGAAAGGTTGGCTGTTCGTTTACCTGCACTTCTGGCTGTAGCTGAAACGAATTCAGAAGCACCAGAACAAGCCGGTCTGGAAGAAACTCTTAATGCTTTTACTCAGGATATACCATGCTGGGATTTGCAGGATCTGGGTTTGTCTGCAGAAACGGTGGGAGTAAGAGGCTCTAAAATAGTGAATATAAAAATTCGTCCAGCCGTACCACCGTATACCAGGCCTACTACACCGGATTATAAATGGCCGGCACAGCAACGATTGCAGTCAATTGTTACTGGCAGTGCAGTCAAGAAACAGGGAGAAATAGTTACCGGTGACACTGAAACTGCAGTGGCGAAGATCATCGAGTTTCTCAGTAAATAACTAAAAAGTAAATTTCACGGTTTATTAGTTATTAAATCAGATATTAACCCCCAGCATTCTGGAGGTTCACCTATAAAGTTAGGTGTATAAAAGTTTTTCTTCAAGGGTTATATTACTAACTCGATGAAGGAGTATAGAAAGTACTTTCTAGCTAGGTTTTCTGGAAAGAGGGTGACGAATAGCAGCATCTCAAAAGACTCGGTTCAGGTATTCATAGTAGTTAGGCAGTAAAAACCCATGTGCAAAAATCAAATTATTAAATTAAAGGAGGAAATTTAAATGGGATTCACATCAAAAGGAGCTATTCTTCATAAGGTTGGAGATCCATGGGTTATTGAGGATATTTATTGGGAAGATCCACGTGACGACGAGGTAGTTGTTGATATTAAATATTGCGGTGCCTGCCGTTCGGATTTACATGTTAAAGATGGCGATTATCCGATTGAGATGCCGATACTTACCGGACATGAAGGTACTGGTGTAATTGAAAGAGTTGGAAAAAATGTAACCAAAGTAAAACCAGGTGATCACATTGTTATGTCTTGGATGCCTTGCTGTGGACATTGTAAACCCTGCCAGGAAGGAAAAGGTCATCTTTGCGAAAACGGAGCAAACTTGCTTGAGGGTCAGAGGAAAGATGGTACTCTGCGCGCCACTTTAAAAGATGGTACACCATTAAAACAGTTCCTTTATCTGGGCGCTTTCTCCAATAAAATTGTCACCCCTCAAGATGGCTGCATCCCTATAGATAAATCATTTGATATGCATGCAGTACCAATTATTGGATGCAGAGTTCCTACAGGAATAGGATCTGTTCTAAACGTAGCCAAAGTGCCACATGGAAGCACAGCAATGGTCGTTGGCCTTGGCGGTGTAGGATTTAGCGTTATCGAGGGACTAAGATTAGTGGGTGCAAAACAAATCATTTGTGTTGATATTGTTGATAACAAACAAAAATGGGTAGAAGACTTTGGTGGTACACATTATATCAATGCAGCGAAAACAGATCTAGTTGAAGAAGTAAAGAAAATTACGCATGGTTTAGGTGTTGACTTTGCCTTTGACTGCATTGGTAAAGTTTCAGTTCAAAAACAATGTATGCAGAGTATTGGTAAAGGCGGCATGACTGTCATAGTTGGTGTAACTTCTCAATATGATCAAGAGGTATGGTGTGATCCGTTAAATATGCACCTTTATGAGAGAACATTAAAAGGAAGTATGTATGGCGGAGCAAACCCGTTCCGGCAGGTAGCGCAAATTCTTGATATGTACAAAGCCGGCTATGTTAAATTAGACGAATTAATAACCAAGGAATACTCACTGGAACAAATCAACGAAGCTTACGATGACATGCAAGCTGGAAGGAATATTTGCGGACTGATTGATATGTCATTATAGAACAGCTTCTTGGATAACCGAAAGGATACTGTGAACATGAATAGTAAAACCGAATGCAAAGATATGCCTGAAATTATTGAAGAGATTGAGATTGAAGAATTGGCAATTGACGGCATATGCGGCGTCTACTAAAGGCTAAAACTTTATAAAGTCAAAATTACGAATCTATTCAAAACATGCCAAATACTCTCCTGGTTGGGCGAAGGCTTAATGCCTAGCCTACCGGAGAGTGTAGGCATTTGTAGAGAATTTTATATGTAAAACTATTATATCCCTTTTTTGAGAAAATATAAATATTTACGCTTCATTTAAATAAAACATCATGGAAAGTATTTTTGGATGCTAAAAAGTGCAAAATTTCACAATAAAAACCAGATAGCTAGAAATAATTAGCTGTATAGATCTTAATAATATTGTCAAATACGTGTTTCTTTAAATATACGTACTTGAAACCGATGCTGGGGCAGGGAGGTGTTCATAATTAGTAAAGCTAGGTATCAGTTAAGCACTAATATCAAAGTTAGAAAAGAACCTTTTGGGCTTCTTTTCTACAACACAGAAGATACTAAATTAAAATTTCTAAAATCAGGTAATTTAATCTTACCTGAACAGTTAGTTCATGATGAACTATTAAATAGTTTAATAGAAAAAGTAAACGAAAATCATTTAATAGAATCAATATTGAAACAATTAATTGAATGGGGTTTTGTGATTGAAAAAAGAGACGATCACAATTCCAAGATATCGAATCTTTAAATAACTAATATGGGAATGATTCGAATTTATTATTGAAAGGATATGATAATAATGGAAGCTAAATCAATTAAAATGACAGAATGCAAAGAGAAACCGGAAATTCTTGAAGAAATTGAGATTGAAGAACTGGCAATTGACGGCATCTGCGGAGTCTATTAATAGAATAAATTTAGTATTGAACTAACAATTATGATGCAACTCCCCCCCATGCGCTTTCGGTGATACAAAAAATCCGGAATTGTAAGGAAACACAGTAATAATTGATAATAACATGCAGTCGAATACGTTCTAGCTTTACAGAGGATAAGTTTGGTATTTTTATGAAGCGGTATCGTGAACAACTAATGAAGTGGGGTTTTATGATTGGAAAAGGAGAAGATTAAAAATCTCTCTATGGTAGTACCCGTTAACTTAACGTGTCCTGTTAATTTAACATGGGAAATTACAGGCAAGTGTAATTTAGCTTGCTCTCATTGCCTATCTTCAGGTACAATGGCAAGCTGTAAAAATGAATTGGATACAAACAGCTGTAAAAGCTTTATCGATGAACTGAGCGATTTAAAAGTCTTTCAGGTAAATATTGGTGGCGGGGAACCTTTTTTACGTAAAGATTTTATAGATATACTCAATCATTGCCATAAAAAGGGTATCGTCACATTAATAAGCACAAATGGAACGATGATTAATGATAATCTCGCAAAGATATTAACACAAATGAAATTAACCTATATTCAGATTAGCTTGGATGGAGCTACAGCTGAGTCTAACGATAAAATCAGAGGAGCAGGCAGTTTTGAAAAGGCTATAAAAGGCATTGAAGCCTTAAACCAATATGGTTTTAAAAATTTAAGTATTAATACTGTTGTAACTAGAGTCAATTATAGAGAGATACCTGAGTTATATCGCTTGGGTAAATATTATAAAGCTAAAACGAGATTGTCCAGGTTTAAACCGTCGGGCCGGGGCAAAGATAATTGGGATAAGTATTATTTAACCAGTGCTCAAATTGAGGAATTATCAAACTACTTGACTGAATGCGTTGCAGATATGGAAGGAGATTCATTCTTCTCGATTTCTGCAGAACAAAGGAAAAATTTGGCTCTGAACTTATGCGGAGCTGCTAAAATGACATGTAGTTTATCACCGGATGGCAATGTTTATCCATGCGCAGTTCTTCAGGAAGATCGTTTTTGCGCAGGCAATATTCTAGAAAGGCCTTTCGGTGAAATATGGCGTAATTCGCCGGTATTCAAAACAATAAGGAATTTAGAAATTAATTCATGCGGTAAATGTACATCATTTAACTTGTGCCATGCTGGTTGTATAGCAATCGGAATGTTCTTAAGAGATCATCTTGGTCAGGAGTCCTCATGTATTAATAATGTTTTCAAGGATTGATAAACTGGTGAGGTGTGCTATGACAGATAAAAATGAAAATCAAGAAGCATTCCTGGGTATGTTTATGAATTGTTTTACCTTTCGCTTAGCAAAAGGAATTGAGCTAAGTAATGAAAACAATAATTATAAAATAATCTCTACATCCCCAATGAGAATTATTCGTTTAAATAAAGCTCTTTATGAAATTATAAAATATCTTATCACAGGTCATAAATTGTATGAGTTGATTAAAAATCAATCGCCTTTGCAAATAAAATCTATTTCAAGTACAATCTTATCTCTTGTTTCCAAAGGTTATCTTGAAATAGAATGTAATCCTGAATGTAATTGTGAAGAAAACTACCCCTTTATTACAGTTGTAATACCTGTAAAAAACCGTCGTGATGAAATTGGAGATTGCTTAAATTCCCTAGTTAAACTTGATTATCCTAAAGATAAATATGAAATAGTTGTAGTTGATGATGGATCAACTGACGATACTAAGCAAGTAGTGAATGCTTTTAATGTAAGGTTAATCAGCCAGCCTGTATCCAGGGGACCCGCATTTTGCAGAAACATAGGTGTAAAAGAAGCCAACGGCGAAATAATTGCATTTATTGATAGTGATTGTACTAGTAATCCAGCTTGGTTAAAACAGCTCATTCCGTATTTTGCTTTTAATGGAATCGGGGCAGTCGGAGGGTTTGTTCAGAATTATTATAGTAAATCTGCACTTGATAAATATGAAACGGCTTACTCTTCTCTTAATATGGGCAAACGACTGCTTTTCGACAGTGATTCACGTTCAAGTTTTTATGTTCCAACCTGCAATTTATTGGTTCGGAAGGACATTTTCAATAAGATAAATGGATTTAATGATGATATGCATGTGGGGGAAGACGTGGATCTTTGCTGGAGAATGCGGAATACAGGACATTTCCTATTATATGTTCCAACAGGTTCTGTTGCCCATAAGCATAGAAACAAATTATTCAAAATGTTAAGAAGAAAATTCGACTATGGAACATCCGAATCAGATTTGTATCTTCGCCATAATAATAAGGAAAAAGTCTTTCCTGCACCTATTTATGCGACGTTATCATATATAACCTTGTTAATAATGGTAATGTACGGAAATACAAAATTTATAAGTATAATATTTGGTTTATTAGGCATTGAATTTGCCAATAAACTGTTAACTATAAAGAAAAATAAAGCAACTGAATTTAAACCATTAACTTTGCTATGGGCAGTTATTAAAAATACCTTTTCCACTTATTATTATTTTAGTTATCATCTCATCAGATATTATATTATACCTTTGATTTTAATATGCCTTATCATTCCGTTGGCCTGGAGGGATATGGCTATAATGATATTAATACCATCTATAGTAAATTACTATCAAAAGAAACCAAGGATAAATTTCATTTCGTTTCTAATATTTTTTGTTATGGATAACCTATTCTATCAAATGGGAGTCTTTGCAGGCTGCCTAAAAATAAAAAATTTCAGGTGTTATTCCTTGAGATTTAAGATATGAATTATAGAGTTCCAACAGCCTAAGAGCATGGAATTGCAGAAATGGTCACTTGTAATCAAAAGAAATAGGTTTACCTTTTTGCTAGTTATAGTTTTACTTACTCCATCTAAAATAGACAGGGAAAAAGGAGGAGAAGATGATGCATAATCTTGAGATACAATTGGACAGCCGGTATGCCATACCAAAAGGGATTCAATTTCGTTATGAAGATTTTGGAGGCATTGTTTACAGACGTCGAGACGATAAGCTGTTCTTTTTAAGCTCACGTATAGCCATGGATCTGCTTATTATGGCTAATTCAGGAACTGTAGGCGAAATTATTAATATGATGGAAAAATCAAATCAGCCCCAAGACAAGATAAAAGAAAAAGTGCTCAAAGTATTAAATTCATTAAGGGAGCGTGGAATTATATATGAACTTGCACGATAAAAAGGTCAGGCTCCGGGCCCCTATTTGTATAACCTGGCAAATAACCAATAAATGCAACTTGCGGTGCATTCATTGCCTCGCTGATAGCAGCCAAAGAAAGCCTGCCGAATTATCCATGGAAGAAATTAAGGGATTTCTGGATGACTTGTCGGCTATGCATGTTTTCTATATTAATTTAGGTGGCGGAGAACCCCTTCTTCATCCCAATTTTTTTGAGATTGCTGATTATGCTGAGGAGAAAGGAATATATATTCAATTTAGTACCAATGGGACATTAATTGACAAAGCTATGGCAGAATTAATTGCTGAAAGGAACTTGCGCGTACAAGTAAGCCTGGATGGATGGAATAAAAAAATAAATGACCAAATTCGCGGAGCAGGGACTTTTGATAAAGCTATCAATGCAGTTAGATTATTATGTGAGAAACATGTAACGGTTTCCGTAAATTGTGTGGCTACCAAATCAAATTTAGAAGATCTGGATAATATTTATCAACTTGTTACCAATCTAGGAGCAAAATTGCGTTTATCTCGATTACGTCCTTCCGGCCGAGCAACGGAAAGATGGCGGGAGCTTTCCCCGAGCCAAAACCAGTACGTTTATTTATATAAGTGGTTATTAGATCACCCGGATGTAAATACCGGGGACTCATTCTTTTTCCTTTCGGCTTTGGGAGAGCCTTTACCTGGCTTAAGTCATTGTGGTGCCTGGGATTTAACCTGTTCAGTCGATCCGGAAGGAAATATTTATCCTTGCCCATTTACTATTACCAGCAGCTTGCTGATTGGAAATATAAGAAATAAACCTTTATCAAAGTGGTGGCAGGAGATAGAGAAAATTACTCAAATGTCAGTAGCAGAAACGGACGTATGCGTGACCTGCGAAAATTACTCAAAATGCCACGGAGGTTGCCGGGGGGCTTCATACTTGGTTTACGGTGATTGGCATAAACCAGATCCGGATTGCTTGAGGGGAATTGGTTAGGTTCAACCTGAAACCTAACAAACAAAACATTTTTATAAATAGCACCCACCATTGAGTCAGTAAAACACCACCATCATTCTCTGTGTATAACCGTTACTTATTGTCAGGAAATGTACAACTTTTGATCACTAAAATAGATTAAGATTAAGGAGAGCGAGATAATGAGTATTTCTAATGAGCACCTATACCATCTACAAACACCTATATACGAAGCAGATATAAACAGTTTCAGCATAATGGACATTTTAACGGCGGCTGCACCATGGTTTCATAAACTGTTTAACGGTAAGAAGGTTGTGGCGGTGGCTGACCTGGAGAAATACCGAATATATTGCCCTGCGGTCGACATGGACCACAATTTACGTGCAGGGTCGGCCCTTATCGAAGGATCACTTATGAAAAAAGCTATTTTAGAAAAAAAGAGGTTGGTTTCACGAACAGATGCCAAAGTTTTTGGGTTTCCTTATATTGCCATGGCGATTCCGATTATGGACGAGGGTTCGCAGGTGGTCGGGGGGTTAATTTTTTGTGAAAAGGTAGAGCAACAGGACCGACTGCTCACGATTGCGAGGGAATTGTCTGAAATAGGCGAACAGGTCAGCGGGCTTTTGGAGAATTTAAATAATAGCGCCAACAACCTGTTCCAATCAAGCCAGGAATTAAATGCTCTATCCAAAAAATCCTTGACAAAAGTAATCCAAGCTAACGATTCCTTGGGTCTAATTAAAGATGTTAACACCGAGATCAAGATGTTAGGTTTTAATGCCGCTATTGAATCAGCTAGGGCTGGTGAATACGGGCATGGGTTTACTGTGGTAGCCGATGAGATGCGAAAACTGGCGGAGAATTCTAATCTATCAACGCAAAAAATACATGAAATCCTGAAAGAAACACAGGAAATTACAAAAGAAGTCAACGCGCAATCGTTGGTACTTGATAATAATGCAAAAAATGAAGCGTCCTCTATTTCAGAGGCCTATGGTTCAATTCAACAGCTGCAGGCAACGGCTGATCAGTTGTTACAGGAAGCGGAAATTCTAGTCAGTGATAATTAATCAATTATAAGGTGATTAACAGCAGAAGAAATAGCTAGGGTTATTGCTTCTGGGAACTCAAAACCTCGTAATTAAAATCTTCTTCAGTAAAATTTTGTCTCAAAAAAAGATGACGCTAATAATTTTGTTAAATTGTTAACGTCATCTTTTTTATTGCTATGCTAATAACTTCAAGCTGATAATAAATTTGTTTTTGTTTTGGCATTGTGGGCATTTAACTGTAATCTCATATTCAACATCGTTCCCGTCTGAACCTATGGCCGCCACATCTCCAATCGGTTCCTGTCCATAAGGGTATGGGCCAGTCGGTCCTTCCTTGATATGGCTCATCCAATTAATTTCATTGCCACAAATGAAGCATTTATGTTTTTCTTTTACTATCATGCTCGCACCTCCTTTCTATATAGCTTTTATTGTTTTCAATGCACCACGCGTAATTTATGGCTCATGTCGACCATTAGATATAGATTCGAGGGTAAATTATTCAGATTCTAACTTAAATAGCTTCTTGGCAACAACAATAGACAACTCGTTTTCAGAAACTTCCATCGAATCAACCATGCGCCCGCTAACTGAAATCCAACGATGCGCCATTTTGTGAATTTCTGGGCGGTCAGCACAAGCTGTGGGGCAGCCGCAGATCAACAGACCGATTTCCCAGGCACCTTCTTGTAAGTTAGTAACTAGTTCATAATCTTCAGGCAGAATACTTCTTAATTCTTTTATAATTATCAAACGATTAATCTGGGGATTACATCCTCCGCAAAACTTTACCCCGATATGTTTCATACTTTTACAATCCTTACTTGGTACATTTTCCTGAATAGTTGAAACCCCATAATATTCACTCCCCATTTAGTTGACTACCATTATAAAATGCAAATACCATGCCAACCCTTCTCCGAACATATACCAGGGGGAAAACAGGGCCTGATCTAAAATGATCATAGTTAAGAAAGCCGATTTGAGGTTGTCAATATATTCAACAAAAAAGCCCTTGAATCACCTACTGGCGTGAACAAGGGCTTTCTTAGTATTTGAAATTAAACCGCTTTATATATATCTAACGGTACAGATGGTGTGAAGATGAGGATTAGACGTTCTTCTACTTATTAAATATGACTTTCTAGTTCGAATATAGGTCAGATACAAAGAGTAAATCACACAAAACAAAGCGGATTTTTTACATAATTTACTTGAGAGTTTTGCATAATTAACTTTTTTGAAAAAGCCCTTCAATATACTGTAGATAAAAGCAGATGTCGCTACTATATATTGTACTTTTCAAAGACCGTTTAGCTGATTTTTTATATTATGCAAAATCCTTACTTAGCTAGCAAATCTAAAATACATCCTTAAAAAACTGCAAAAAAGAACAGGGCGGCGACTATGGCGCCAACTATCGGACCAAACACCGGAATCCATGAATAACTCCAATCTGAACCACCTTTATTGGCAATAGGAAGAATAGCATGAGCGATTCTTGGGCCGAGATCACGAGCGGGATTTACAGCAGTACCAGTTGGTCCACCAAAAGCCGCAATAACCATCCAGAGAAGAATACCAATAAACAATGCGGGTAAGCCAGGAGCCAATTTGGCGGATACGGATATCAAGATACAAAACATTAGTACGAATGTGGATATAGCTTCACATAGAAAGTTGGTAAAAGTGTTCCGAATTTGAGGGCCTGTGCAAAATACAGCAAGTTTTGCTTCTTTGGACTCAGTCTCAGCCCAGTGAGGCAGGAATGCAAGCCACACAAAAACACCGCCCAGGATACCTCCTATTAATTGGGCTATAATATAGCCGGGGACAAGTCCCCATGCGAACTTACCCGCAACCGCAAGGGCGATAGTCACTGCCGGATTAACATGAGCTCCGCTAATTGGGCCAATAAGTAAAACTACAAACATTAACACAAAACCCCAGCAGCCTGATATTACCCACCATCCCGCATTTGATGATTTGTTTTTACTAAGCACAACTCCAGCCACAGAGGCGTCCCCAACAAGGCAGAGAAGAAATGTACCTATAAATTCCGCAATATATTGTTCCAAATTATCCCGTCCCTTCTTATAAATGTAGTATTTCGAGAATCCAATCCCAATTACTTGTACTAAGCATTATTACTGGTTATACCTTATAAAAACACCTCCGTTACTCTTTAGATTTTAAAGCAGTACCCATGTGCAAAACTTCAACGGGTATCCCCGGTGGATTTCAAACGTATTATTAGCTACGGCTCGGGAATGCCTAGTAGATATACAAGACTTCAACTTCATTTTGCTATTCTAGGCTACATCCCAGACATAACTTTTTGGAGTATTGGTTGCTTAATTATCAATACCATCGTAGTACTGTTAATACCTATAACATGAAAAAAGTCTTGTCTGCCGTCCCTTCTTTTGTGGCATTGTTTAAGGATAGTGGCTTTATTGGTTATTTCACTCACAATCTTCTGCGCACTAATTCCTGATAAAATTTTTTTCTAATGTATTAAATGCAAGAACTATACCAAAACAATAATGACGTCGAGATTACAAGTGGTAAATTAAAAATCCGTTTCAAAACAGTCATATACGTTAGGAAGCCCCGACATTAGACTTTGTCGGGTTCTAAATATACGGTTTTACTGGGGGTTAACTCTAGTAAATTTATAAGCTTAGGCTAGAAAAAATAGCTTTTTAAGGTATAACCAAAGATTCTCCTAAACACACAAAAAAAGTGCCAATCTGATTCAATAAAATTTTAATCTGCAACTATAATCAGAAATGGCTGAAAGAAATATTATAATTCTCAACAACGGAGCAAGTTCTACGTACCTATTTTGCAATCACTTCTAATTGTCAAATCAATGTTTTATATTTGGATGATATTTTGGCTAATTTTGACCATTCGTAATAGGATTGTAACTTGCGGTGAATTACAAAGAGGTTACGACGTGGTTACGCGTCGGAATTTCTAGAAAATTAGTATTATCAATTGAGTATCTTACTTCTGATTATATAAAGGTAAGCTGCTTTACATGTTGTAACCTGCGGTTGGCAAAGGTCAACTATTACGTAGGTAATCCATTGTGGTGGAAAATCTTACAGCAATACTACTAAAAGTAGATTCACATCTATTCGCTAAAAGATGCCCGTACAGAGATGGTAATAGGTGATCATAATATTGATCTCCTTGAGACTACTTTGGATCTGAGCATACAGACGGTAATACTGCCGCAACACGGGTTGGTCTAAGGTTAGATTTCCACTCAGTGAGAAATCCTTGATAAGTTACCCATTATTATTGTGTGGATGAAGATCCCAAAATAATGATTCCCTAATGATACTTGTCAGGATAATTGTTTCAACTAATTCTGGCACAATTCTTGCATCTAAAGACGATTGGTCGTTACCGGCAATAATGCTGGACTTGACAATCAAGGATATCCTAAGGAGGAAAATGGTTATTTATCCGATAAGGACTAGACTATTCATAACCTGGAACAGAGGTTGCTTTGTAACGATTTGTGGTAAGGTCTTTCATTAAAGATCGATAACCATATTCAAAAACATTATTTCGAAAAAGGGGTGAATTCATTGGACATGCCTAAGTATCTTGTTGCCATTGCAATTTGGCTGCCGGTTATAGCCGCTCTGCTATGTTATGTAGGGCGCAGCTATGTAGCTAGAAACGTAGTAGTATTCCTGACGGGGATAGTTCTGGCAGCAGTTTCCGTTGCACTTTTGGTGGTTGGTCCGTTTGACTATCAGCCTGCCG
>JBDKUD010000092.1:0-4192 GCA_039679805.1 Syntrophomonas sp.
GCCCTGGTTACGGTTATTTCTTCAACCTTCATGAACAATTGCCCACCCGGTGCCATGATGGTAGTTGATCAATACGGGCAGGTAGTGGGCAGTGATATCGAGGATAGCTTGCTGCAGGAAAGAGTCAGCAAAGAAGCTGAACGGTGTATAAGCAAAGGTCTATCCCGTAAGATTAGTCTTAGCGCAGAAAATGGCAGCATCGAAGTTTTTATAAATGCACTATGTTATAAAGACAAATTAATAATAGTCGGTTCAGGCAACCTTGTACAGGATGTTTATCAAATTGCCCTGACTATCGGTTACAACATCACTATAATCGATGACCACGCTGAGACGCTGACCCGGGAAAGATATCCGCAAGCTAATCAACTGCTGCTGGGCGAAATTGTTGAACTCCTTAAGAAGTGTGAAATTGATGAAAACACCAGCATTGTAATCGCATCCCACCACCACGAATGGGATCAAGTAGCGCTACAGGCAGTTATTACTTCGCCAGCACGTTATATAGGAGTGCTGGGCAATAAACGCAAAGTAACCGCATACTTAAACAGCCTTAATTCACTGGATATTCCGGATGAACTTATAAATAGGGTATATATGCCTATTGGCCTTGATTTAGGAGGTCAAAAAACTTCGGAAATCGCTCTGGCTGTTATGGCTGAAATACAGGCTGTTAAATATGCACATTCAGGAGGCTTTGCGACTATAAGGCAGTCAACATTGGGAATTAAAAAAAGTGAAAAACTATTTTGAACCACCCAAAAAGGCGTTATTAAAGACGTTTACACTTATAATAGGTGAAGCAGCAGATACTGGAGTATGCCTACCAGGGCACCGATTACTGTACCGTTAATTCTGATCCATTGCAGGTCATCCCCTACCTTGTTCTCCATGGATTTCACAAGCCCGATATCATTAAGGCTCTGCAGTTTTTCCCTTACGATCTCACCTATCACCCAATGATAACGATCCAAAAAACCTGTTAATTCAGTTTTGATCCAGGATTCCATGGTGGCTTTACTTACCTCATCCTGACGTATCATATTAATCTGTTCGACGGCCATATTAGTCAGATATTGAATCAGAGTCAATTTTTCATTGGTTACTGACAATAGCTGCTCTTTTAAAGCTGCCAATAAATCCGCTGTCACTGTAAGTCCAGCCTCGGTGCCAACAATCTTTTTTAGAAACTCGCTTAACATAATAGAAGCCGAATCGGGCTCTGCTATTTGAAGTTTCTCAAATTCCGTTCTAAGCCGTATATGATATTGGTTATCTGGATCCTTCATTTCAATCAAAAAGAGGTTGATACGATGCGATAGTACGTCAGCTGCCTCATCGTAATTAAATATGTCCAGGCTCTCGCCCAAACCTTTGCCGAGCCGGCGGAAAAAGTTGCCTTGATTGGAGTAATCGGCTGCTGCTCTTTTCAGGGTCCTTTTAATAATCCGCTCAAAATCTTCGCCCTGTGTGGCAGCAATGGCCCAATTCAGCAGGAGCCTAATTACATCGTCACCGTATAGGTCTTTGGCCGCGGCTTCTAATCGCTTAACCAGAATGGAAGAAATCTTTATCTCTTCCAAATTATCAGCTATCATCAAATGAACGAAGCGCGCGGCATCCTTTGGATCAAGATACTGGAGTGTGTTGGAGATCATGGATTGAGCCAGCCGTTCCAATCCACGACGGCCTTCCTCCGTTTCCAGAGCGGAAGCCAGGCTATCAATCAGTGGATAATCAAGGATCTTAACCCGGATGAAATCCAGGCTCAACCAATCGTTTTCAACGATAGTGGCAATACCTTCGATTATCCGCCCCCGGTTATTCGGAATAATCGCTGTATGGGGTATGAATTTTAAACCCAGGGGATGGCGGAAAAGCGCCACCACAGCAAACCAATCCGCAAGTGCACCAACCAAGGCAGCCTCACAGGCGGCAAAGAGCAGCCCTCCCGTAAAACTTCCCCGATAGGGCCATACAATTATAGAGCCAACCAGAGCCAGCACAAACAAAAATGTGGCTATAACCTGCATCCGTTTCATTCTTACGGTTTCACTTCCTTGCATGGGAATTCATTTTATATGATCTTTACGCTTTTCTTATTACAAACCGATTAACCGTGCTGTCACAGAAACTGCAGCTACTAATATGCATATAAAAATCACTAAATTCAAATAATAAAAAACGCCTTTTACCTTACCTATGAATACTGTAACTGTAAAAATTGAAAATAGCAAAATTATCAAGCATGCCAGGCCATGTGAAGCTGTTTTTAGGTCAGCTTTACTCAATGCCATGTAGGTTACCACCATCAATAGTATTGTTTAGACAAGGAATGCAAATGCTAACTTATGGGAATATGTGATAATATAATGTTATCTGTACATTTAGTGTAACGCCAAATTACCAGGCGCAAGTAAAATTATTATGGGGGGACAAATATTCATGGTATACAGAGACAAATTAAAAATAGACGATAATTGGCAGATACAGATACCGGAGCATTTGCGGGACAAGTTAAAGATTAATACATACGTAAACGTTTATATTGATGATAGTAGTGAAGAAGACTTTGAGGCTATGTTAGTTCAGTTATTTAATGAAGGCATTCTGATGGGAATACCGGATTAGTACAATACAGTTTGCTTAAAGGGTATTAGGGACTGGCGCTAAACCAGTCCCTTGCTGTTTATTTAGGTGATACTATAATCTTTATATTTTTATCCTTGTTATTGATTAGCTCCTGGAAACCTTTCTCAATAATATCGTCAAGCTTAATTTTGCCGGTAATCATGGTATTAGCATCAAGTCTGCCGTCTCCCAGCATGTGAATAACAGTGGCAAACTCTCCGTTATAGGCCAGTGAGCCTTTAATCTCTTTTTCCGGGAAAGTTACATTGTTAAATTGAATCGGTGTATCCTTTTCAAAAACACCGGCTGTAATAACAATACCCCGCGGGCGAATGCTTCCCAGTGCTACTGGAACAGTTTTGTCGCTGCCTACACATTCTATAGCTACATCTGCACCCAGACCATCAGTTAATTTTTGCACTTCAGCCGCAACATCACACTGGGTGGGGTCAAGAACTGTGTCAGCTCCCAATTTCATCGCATAATCTTTACGGGCTTTGGCTATCTCAACAACTATTAACTTTTTAGCACCGGCTGCTTTTGCACACTGCAGTGCTGATAATCCGATAGTACCGCCGCCGAATACAACAACGTTATCGCCAGCTATAACCGGGGCCCGGCGAACAGCATGCATTCCAACCGCCAGCGGTTCCACAACAGCAGCTATCTCAAAGGACATATCATCAGGAACCTTATATAGGGTATAAGCCGGAACGTTTACATATTCAGCAAATGCTCCGTCAGTATGCAGCCCGGTAAAGGCCAGTTTTTCACAGCAAGGATAGTTCATTCTCTTACATGAATAACATTCCCAGCAAACCTGGCAAGCATCGGGAGCTACTTTGTCACCAGCTTTCCAACTGGTAACTCCTTCACCAACTTCAACGATGGTTCCGGAAAATTCATGACCTAGTGTTACAGGTGCCGTTCCACCAGTTAAAGCATGGGGCGTTCCTACCGGAATAAAGATAGGGCCAGCGATGTATTCATGAAGGTCCGATCCACAGATTCCGCACCATTCTACTTTGATTTTTACCCAGCCTCTGGGGGGTTTGGGGGGTTCAGGAACATCAACAACTCTTACGTCTTTTTGTGCATACCACACTGCAGCTTTCATTAATATGACAACTCCTTTTCTTTAACCTAGGGAATGAAATCGTTATCCCAATCCTTTATTTTATCTTCTGATTCCTTAATTTCTTGTTCTTTCTTTTGGGCTGACTTTTTCTGCGTGTGCAAACCGTCTTTTTCTTCGATCAATTCTTTCCCTCCTAAATCTTTCATTTTCCCTATTTGCTATTGTGTCCTGAAAGAAGTTTATTAATCTTCCTAATAATTTTTTAGTTATTTTCGGGGGAGGTTAGATGTTATGTTTAACATGGTGTCATCTTCTTTTGTAAAGTCAAACAAATATGTTGGCTCCAAATGGATATCATTTTTAATAGTTGAACTTTCAATTAACTGCTATATAATAGATGTTGAAAGTTCAACTATTTTTTGTGTAAAGGAGATCGTTAATTGACTAATTTAAATAACTTAATACTTCGCGAAATTGGTGCAC
>JBDKUD010000433.1:0-8188 GCA_039679805.1 Syntrophomonas sp.
AAGAAGGAACCTGCCGAGTTGCGTGTCTGCGCTCTCCCCACATTGAAGAGATAAATACGTTATGTTCTGACTCAACTATTAAACTACTCATAGGGCACAACCTTTCAGGTAAAAGTGTCGGTGATTATGACCCAATTGAACTACCGGGCAACTATCTTAACCTTATATTCCGGGTTTAATTTTTGACAATAAATCAGCCGTCGTTTAATAACGGCTGATTTTTATTTTATCCGGGGTGAGGCTAAACCAAAGACTTTTAAAGTGCTCTGGTTCGAGGATAAACCGTTAACGTCTCCCCCCCCGCGTCCTTTATAAGCACTTTTGCATATTCGGCGGCATCAGTAGTGCTTAATGACACTGCCTCCCCCGGAAAACGTGCCGGTCGAGTTTATTCCAATACTGACGTCAAAGAATAGATCATTCGCAGGACTGTTGCCAACCTGGAGAAGAACTCAAACATGATCACATGGAGAAGCGTTAGCTACAAGGAAAGTCGCGTTTTTAGCGGGTTCCAATGGTAACAGGGTTATAGAAGCCGCGCCTTTCAACTCCTTTCTTTAATTTACAATATGATATAAAAGTAACAATGTTACATAAAAGTTAATATAAGGTTATAGCGCCATGAATATCGGCTTAACCTGACTTATTTTTTATAGAAATAACAAATTCATATTATCTCCGGGGGTGGTATTCGGTTTCTCGGGGTAACCTTATCGGGTTTTAATGAATAAGTTAATTGTAGATATGGCAATTAATTCAAACAATGCCAAATGAAACCATAGTTTTGAACCGGATAAGGAGGGATGTATAATCTAGAACTACTATAATCCTTGATCTCAATTATTTATAAATGGGGAGGTTATAAAATTGGCGAACTATAGAAGGCCACATGATGAAGACTGTTGCTCTCCGGGACCCGAACATCATAAAAAGGAACACTTCCCGGTAACCATTCTAAATTGCGGGCATGGATCAGGCTTAACCCTGCCGGTTGGCCCTACTGTATTACAGGCACCCGCTCAGGCAGCAGGAGGTCCTGTGGGAGCTCCGACCCTGGTCGTAGGAACCGTGACTCTGGATACCAGAGGACTTGACCATCCTGACGTCAAGATTGACTTTTCCAGTCTAATTAATTTCAGAGCAAACTTCTTATCAGGATTTGAATTAACAATTATTTTCCAGCTGAGCAGAGCGTGTGATAATGGTCAGAAAATTCCATTGGCACAATGGATTTATGAAAAAGAAGCAGATGTCTATCTTAATGGATTGTCAATTCCGAGTGATGTAACTGTTGATTTCCAATTCAAAGATCCTTTCGGTTTCGTTTGGTGCGATTGCCATGATTGCCCAGGTTGCTGCACATATCTAGTAGAAATAATCGATATTTGTGCATTTTATATTGAAGCTGCTTCGATCACTAATGTTGGCATTACGGCCATCGCATCCGGTCAACCCAGGGACTAACAAGATAAGTTGCATAGCCTGGGTTAAAAAAAGCAGTAGAGTTGTTTATTTAAACCGTTTTCAGCAGCAGTGCGCGAAAACGGTTTTCTTTTAAAAATGCCTTGGCATTTTTCTGCACTTAACCGGATTCAGCACAAAAATGCAAACCAATTAATACCATATAGTGTAATACGTTCTAAGGAGATGATTACGTGTCAAAAATTTTCTTCACTCCAGTCCAGGACGCTTATGTTGCGGAATGGTTTCCCGATCAGAACTTTGACGCTGTTCACTACCTATTCATCAGCCAGTACAAGCAACCTGGAGACATCTACAGGTCTCTGATCCAATTTGATTTGTGCAGTCTGAGGAGCAATATTATCCCCCCCAATAGCTGCATTACCCACGCCAAATTGCTTCTGCCCGTCTATAGAAACGAAATTGACGGCGATATTGATGTCAACGTTTACCGGGTGTTGCAGTCCTGGTCCGAAGCTCTGGTAACCTGGAACACGCAGCCGCTGGCGGACAACATTTCCGATGGAACAGAAACTGTTCCAGAGGGATTTTTCGGAACGGTTGAAATCTGTATAACTGATCTGGTCAGAGGTTGGTATAACGGATCTATAGTAAACAATGGATTGCTTTTGACAGGCAATGAAACTGCCAACGATCTGCTGGGCTTTTTCTCCACGGAGTATCCCGATACCAGTTTATGGCCCCTACTGGAGGTCTGCTATTTTGAGCATTGCTGTGAGGAATGTCCGGACAGAGATTAGGAAATTAAAAATCGCTATAGACTCTTAGTCAAGATGGAGGCTCTCTCTGGTACCGATTATGATGCCAGGGAGGGCTTAATTTTTGCTTATTCATTGAATTGCCAGAAATCAGGGGGAGAATACGAATAATATATGTAAATTTTTCATTTGGCTCCCCCTCATGCCTGGTAAATGGCATAATAAAATACGGAATCAGCCTGGTTCGGATTTTCACCCTCCAAAGGGTTGTATATGAATATTAATGAGTTCCGAAGGAATTAATGTTGATGCTGCGATGTAAAAAAATATAACCGGCCATAAAAATGGCCGGCCCAAACAAGCTTGTATTGATTAGCAGCCCACTGCCAGGGCGTTAATACCTACGTTGGTAATGGATGCAGAAGCAATACCAATGGCGTTTACACCGATAAGTTCAACCGTATAGGTGCAGCACCCCGGGCAGTCATGACAATCGCACCAGGTGAATGCTACGGGGTCTTGATATCCAATAGTAATCAGCCCTAAAACCTCACGAGCTTCCGCGAAATTGGAGGGTGAATTAAAACCAATATTTCGTTCATAAGTACAGGATGCCAGAGGAACTTTTTCACCACCATTACAACTTCTGCTTAATTGGAATCTGATTTCGAATTCAAAAAGAATACAGTTGGCTGCAAAGTTGACTATACTGGAGTAATCAATTTTTACGGTAGGCTTTTTTAAACCTCGTGTGTCCAGAACGACTGTCCCCACAACCAGACAGGGTTGCCAGCCCAAATTATTACTAACCGGAATAGGTACTCCTGAGCCGGTTCCACAGCTTAGTACTACTTTGTTTTCACGGTTTTCATGATCGTGCTCCGGCAAGCTTTCACGGCAACCACAAGAATATTCGCTCATGATAAGACCTCCTTCAATTTAGTCACACGTTCTAATGCGCTACCCGTTGTTGTATCTTCACTCCTCTTAAACTAAATTTTGGGCTTTCACAATCTTCTATTTATTGCCAATGCCTACAATTTACTATTCATAATTACATAAAATTGTTACCATTACCAATTAATAACGGAACATAAGCTGTATAGTAAATTAGAACAAATATAAATTGTAGATGGCTGGTTATAAATAAATAAAGGACGTTCAGAATTGTGATTGATAATTAGGGCTTGCTAGCCAAACTCTTAATTTTTGTGGCTAGTAGGTAGTTGGTTCCATTTCCAACAATGATAGGCGAATCCAAATTTGCAGAAAGAGAACTCTGAGCTTGTGCTCCAAGTTCATCACTAAAAACTGCATAGCAATCATGCATTCTGATGTCTCTTTCAGCCTGGCAGCTATCCGAGCCAGGCTGTATTTGCGTTTTCCTTCGCCAAATTTCCCTTCAACCGCATTGCGCTTCTTTGCATCTTCTCTTTCCAGACGTTTCTCTGCCTTTTGCAATGAACCGTTCGCCGGCGGCCTCCCCAGTCGTGGCCCGCTTAGATGGATCCCATGTTTCTTGCAATACAAGAGGTTATCCCGGTTCCTGTAGATCCTGTCCGCTAAAACCACTTCCGGATAACTTCCATGACGCTCCCGATATCGCTCTACGGTCTCCTCTAGTGTCCCGGCTTCGTTGAAAGGATCCCAGGAGAGCTTCTCTATCCGGCTATAGCCATTTTCCAGGCTGATCGCTACCTTGGCCCCAAATTCCACCGCTGATCCCGTCTTGCCTCTCACTATCGGCCGCACATGTCTGTGCCAGATTGCGGCATGTGGCCAGCAAAGCCTGGGGAACCAAGAGATATATGAGCATGAAGCATCTTGAGGAGATGCAAAAAGAGGCAACCAATCAGGTTGCCGGTTAGCTACTAACTTCCAAGTGGTAAATCAAATTTGCGAAAAACTATTGACGGTACCCAAAGGGCCTATTGATGATTATTAAAGACCAGGTAGCCATGCCGCTATAATAGGCAGTAAATATAGCAAGCAAAGAACAGGAAGTTATTATAATGAGTAGCCCTGGAGTAGCCGAAATAGATGAAATTACCTGTAAATAGATGTGACTAGCTGCATAATTGTACAGATGCGGAGAGTCCAAAATCCATATTAGATAGGAATAGATGTCAATACCTGAAAATAGCTGCGAGATGCTATACACAATTGGAAATCGAGTAGACGGGTAACACTGTCTCGAGGGTTCGAATCCCTCTCTCTCCGCCACTTAAGAAACGACGGGGGTTTCAGCGATTAGGATGAAACCCCCATTTACTATTTTTTACAATCGTTATAGCCCCGAGTAGCCGAAATAGATACAAACAGAAGAGCGTACATATAAATACCCCACACTAGATGAAAAGCACGTGGGAAAATATGGCTTAGACATATTATAAACAATCGCTCGTATATCGGTATCTGGGAAGCGGTTGTTTGTTCAGAATGGGTTACTCGACTTAGCATCGAGTGTGCAGGAAGTAACTATTTATAACCGATGAGTTGCCTTTCCCAGATTGTGGATTTGTTAATTATACTCTGCTTCCGCCATGTAAACATTTAAATACCCAAGGTTGATAAACGTGGTATGTTATAAAAAATGGATAACCCCACTATATAGTCCTGCATCAAACCAGTTTTCTAAAAAAGGAAACTGGTTAGGGCCAACGGTTTATCTGAATAACCTGCCTTAGCAGTATCCATTATATTAAAGCTTGCTCAAGGATTGACCCTATAAGTTGTTTAATTAGGGAAGGAATTCATCGTCGTTTCAGGGAATATTGTCATAGCCAATTTCAGCATGCTTGATATTTCAAAGGGAACTATGATGGCAGACATCATTCAAAACCATGGTTCATAAAATGCCTCTAAGTTTAGTTTAATTCTTTCTATCAATGGCTGACCATTCTGGAGGTACCAGTGCATCACAACAAGATTTTCAACACCTTTATCAACTGGCGGAATTTCAGGTTGAAGCTTTTTGTTCAAGGTATAGTTGTTGGTATTTTTGCCAGCACCCTGGTCGTGGTTTTCAGGTGGATTTTAGAAAAATCCGATCTATGGCTCGAGAACTTTTATGTGCTTATCCGTTCAGGTAACCTGGGCCTTGTGATTATATGGGTACTAATACTGCTATTCATTGCCTTCCTGTTAGGAAGCATAGTTAAGAATAATCCTTTAGTCAGCGGAAGTGGGATACCCCAGGTTAAAGGCATCGTATCAGGGCACTTGGAGATGAACTGGTTCTCCACGGTGATGTGGAAATTTATCGGTGGAATACTGGCCATTGGTGCTGGCCTTTCCCTAGGTCGTGAGGGCCCTTCGATCCAGCTAGGAGCGGCTGCCGGTCAGGGGGTCAGCCGTCTTTTTAAGAATTTGAAGGTTGAAGAGAGAATCCTTCTCACCAGCGGAGCAAGCGCTGGTTTGGCCGCTGCCTTCAATGCCCCGCTGGCCGGGGTGATATTTTCCCTGGAAGAGCTGCATAAGAGTTTTTCCCCGCCGGTCTTGATGTCTGCCATGGCGGCATCATTGACCGCTGACTTTATTTCCAAGCACTTCTTTGGAATACAACCAATATTCGATTTTCATGTTCTGCCGCTGTTGCCATTCAAGTATTATTTTCATTTGATCATACTTGGGTTGATCATAGGTGCTTTCGGGGTCTTATTTAACTGGTGTCTGCTGAAAATGCAGGATGTCTATAAAAAACAAACTGTCATACCGCCCAGATTCTATTCGGCAGTTCCTTTGTTGCTGAGTATTGCAGTTGGTTTATATCTGCCCGCTTGTTTGGGCGGCGGAAACCGGTTGATTGACTCCATCAGTCAAGGGCATTTTAGCCTCATCCTGCTTCTGATATTGGTTATAGTAAAATTTTGCTTCACTATTGTCAGCTATGGTTCGGGGGTGCCTGGCGGCATTTTCCTGCCCATGCTGGTGATCGGAGCGCTATCTGGTGGCATTTTTGGTAATATTGCCGTGAATTATACTGGTGTTGATCCTGCATACATCAATAATTTCGTGGTTTTTGCCATGTCGGGCTATTTCACTGCTGTAGTTAAGGCACCGATAACCGGAAGTATTCTGATCACAGAGATGACCGGTTCTTTTGGACATTTATTGCCAATAATCATCGTATCCATGGTCGCTTATGTTGCCAGTGATATATTAAGAGGTAAACCGATCTATGATGAGTTATTGCACCGTATCTTAGTAAAACAGGATGATTCATACCATCCCAGCGAAGTAAAAAAGAAAATCCTTTTGGAAGTTGTTGTTTGCATTGGCAGCCACCTTGATCAACACCAGGTGAAGGATATTAAATGGCCGGGCAATTGCCTTCTTGTGGGTATACGACGTGGAGAGGTTCAAATCATCCCTCATGGGGACACTATTATTATGGCAGGCGATTACCTGAATGTGTTAGTGAATGAGTCGCAGGCCGGCAAGATAAACAGAGATTTAATGTTGCTGGCTGAAGTGGCTAGATAGTATTATGGATCTCCGATTCCTTACTCCCATCATCCACAATGATATCCAAACGGAATGTCTCAAATGAAAATTATCTTAATCTTGGAATAGACCTAGAGTAGCCTGGGAGTAGCCGAAATAGATGAAATTACCTGCGAATAGATGCGACTAGCTGCATAACTCGGCGAATGCAGAGAGTCCAAAATCCATAATAGATAAGCATAGAAGCAATTACCTGAAAATAGATGCGAGATGCTACACACAATTGGAAATCGACTATGTGCACAATAAATTACATACTTGGTAATGCGAAACATTTGCCGTCCGTAAAATAAGCTATAAATAATCCTCACGCCATTTAGTTCCTTTAAGAAGCATTATGGCTATGGGGAGACAGGGTTTGATATTACCGGCTTCCCATTATCCATCGAGGAACCGGTTAGAATTTTTCGAAGAATCATTAACCATATACCCATTAGAAAACTATTGATGGCGCAGGTGGACTTTTTTCCTGCGCTTATGTTGTTGCCGGGACTTAATCCCGCCTAAGAACAGATATGATCCTTTGGGGGAATTAATTTGATTACATAAAAACGGCTGGTTTTAAATTTTTGGGTAAATTAAAAAACTAAAAAAGGAGAAAGAGTAAAATGCCAATCATTCCGCCGGCATCAGCCACAGCTTTTGTGGTTCGCAAAGGTCAGATTCTTCGTGTCACCGACGTAGAAGGGGGCCAGGTAGCAGACTTTGTTTGCTTTAATTTAAACGATCGTAATGAATTCTTCTCACAAGCAGGCACACGGCTTCACAATGAAAAAGTGCGCATTTCTATTGGGGACGCTTTATTCTCTAATTTGAATAACGTAATGTTTAAAATCACCGATGATAAAGTAGGTATCCATGACCTACAGTGTGCTCCTTGTAACAATTATTATTATGAAGAAGTAGTTAAAGTGGGGCCGCGGTTCGGTTGTTTAGAAAAACTGGCGATAGCACTAAATATCGCTAAAGCTTACGTACCTAATACGTTCAATATTTTTATGAATGTTGAAATAGATAAAGATTACAAATTGATTATTAGAAAAGCGCCTTCAAAAAAGGAAGATTATATTGATTTACAAGCTGAGATGGATTGTTTAGTTGGGCTTGCAGCCTGTACTGATGATGTATCGGATTGTAATAATGGAGTAAATACACCTATTAAATATGAATTAAGAGATAAATAACTAAACTTTCGATAAGTGTTTTGCTTGTAATGTGCTGGATTGCCTATCTACCATTTTTATTGTGGATTTAGCCAGTCATGCTCCGCCTCCACCATGCAAATCCACAACCCAGATCATGAAAATAACAGTCTGGGTTTTCTATTTACAATCCATCTTTTGGGATAAGGGATGTCCCCTTGTCCCTCGAAACAGTTCCGGTAGTTGGCTAAACGTGAGGCATTGTGATGTGTCTGTTTATCCAGTCAGCCACCATATTCAGGACCTGGTCGCGTTCTGGCATCCTTTCATTCATGGTTTCATGGTAATAACCAGGAAATA
>JBDKUD010000293.1:0-5410 GCA_039679805.1 Syntrophomonas sp.
TATCCTCATTTGCATTTTATTAGCCGTTTGATTGGCTTAATAAACTCATTTCTTCGCTGGACCTGTTGATTCCTTAGAATCAACTTTTTTCGCACTTCTTGTCTTTGCTGTTTAAGTTTTATCAAGATCTTCGCTTGCTGCACTTCCGTGCCGCGCGCAAGAATTATGTTACCATCCATATCGACAAATGTCAACACTATAATTTAATATAATCTTAACCTTCATATAATATACCCATAAGATAAAATTAGATTTGGTTAAAAGAGTTAAAATAAAACTTCTAAAATAATAATATAATAAGCCATAAACAAAGAATCGTATTAGTTGGAACTATCAGATTAGTTGTCAAACTACTTGCTAAACTGTTATAATGGATTGTTGTGATTTTTTATATGGAAGGATAATAAGATGAAAATACCTGTTAATATTAGAAATATTGCTATAATCGCTCATGTTGATCACGGTAAAACTACCCTGGTCGACAACCTATTGAAACAGAGTGGTTATTTTCGTAACAATCAAATAATTCCGGAACGGGTTATGGATAACAATGACCTGGAAAGGGAACGCGGGATCACCATTTTAGCCAAAAATACCAGCATATATTATAAGGGAACTAAAATTAATATTGTTGATACTCCTGGCCATGCTGATTTTGGCGGAGAAGTAGAACGTATCGTAAAAATGGTTGATGGCGTATTACTAGTGGTAGACGCTTATGAAGGACCTATGCCTCAAACCCGGTTCGTTCTTAAAAAGGCTCTGGAAGCTGGTCTGAAGCCATTGGTAGTAATCAATAAAATCGATCGTCCCGATTCCCGTCCGGCTGAAGTTGTCGATGAACTACTGGATCTCTTTATTGATCTGGGTGCTGATGAAGCCCAATTGGATTTTCCAGTAGTATATACTTCAGCCAAGAAAGGCTATGCCAGTTTAAATCTGGGTGATGAGATATCAGACATGCTGCCGCTGCTGGATACAATATTGGCTAATATTCCTGCTCCTCAAGGAGATGCCGAAGGCGGCTTACAGGTAGTTATATCATCAATAGATTATGACAACTATGTAGGTCGGATAGGCATTGGCAAAATATCCCGGGGAAAAATGGTTAAAGGGCAGGAAGTAGTATTATGTAATACCTTGGACAAAGAGCAAAAGGTAAAGATTAATACTTTATATACGTTTGAAGGCCTAAAAAAATCGGAAGTGGATGGTGCACAAGCCGGAGAAATAATAGCTATTTCCGGCATTGAAGATATTTGTATAGGCGATACCATCTGCTCCTTGGAAGCAATCGAACCGGTACCATTTGTCAATATTGATGAACCTACGATTTCCATGAACTTTGTAGTTAACGACAGCCCCATGGCAGGTTTGGAAGGTACCTATGTTACCAGTCGTCATTTGCGGGACCGTCTTTTACGGGAATTGCTTTCCAATGTCTCTCTGCGGGTAGAGGAAATGAGTCCGGATTGTTTCAACGTTTCCGGACGTGGCGAACTTCATCTTTCTATATTAATTGAAACCATGCGCCGGGAAGGCTATGAATTTGCGGTAACCCGCCCTGAAGTAATATTTAAAAATATAGATGGGGTAGTAAAAGAACCGATGGAAAGATTATTCATAGAAGTCCCTGAGGATTTTGTGGGCATTACTATAGAAAGCTTGGGTAAGCGTAAAGCTGAGCTTACCAATATGCAAAATGGAGTGGGCAGCACGGTTAAACTGGAATTTATAATTCCGGCTCGGGGACTAATTGGTTACCGCTCGGAATTTCTAACCAGTACCCGGGGTAATGGCATAATGAATCATGTATTTGAGGGATATGCTGGCTATAAAGGTGATATTGTTACCAGAACGCGAGGTTCATTGGTAGCTTCTGAAACTGGTACTGCCGTAGCTTATGGCTTATTCAATGCCCAGGAAAGAGGCCCTCTATTCCTGGAACCGGGTGTTCCTGTTTATGAAGGAATGATAGTTGGAGAAAATGCCCGTACTGATGATATTACGGTTAATGTTTGTAAGAAAAAACACCTGACCAATACAAGATCTTCCAGTGCTGATGACTCCCTGCGGTTAACCCCGCCGGTTATAATGTCATTGGAAAAATGCCTGGAATTCATCAATGATGATGAGCTGGTTGAAGTAACCCCTAAATCTTTGCGGTTAAGAAAAATAATTCTAGACAAAGATGCCCGGGCTAAAAACAAAAACCGTGCATCATAAGGTTGAAATAAATTCAAACGCGGGCTTGCTGCGCTCGCACACAGATTGATTATGATTTACACAGATTCTTTAAAGAATAAAAAATCTCAATTTTCGTTGCTACATTCAGCAATCAAGATTGAGATTTTTATTTTCAATGCCCACTGGACATACCTACAGGGCACAATGTATAAAAATGTGGGTGTATAGCATACATATACATCTATTTTTTGAATATTGAAAAGCGCCAGCTTCTTTTCATTAATTCAAAAATTAATAATTCATAATTTTCTACTAATCTGTGTCTTTCTGTGTTGAATAATTTTCAACGTTATCTATTTAGCGGTCCACTATTTTTATCTTCTGACCTACCCTGGTACCAGTTCTGGCTACCTGACCTTCAGGAAGCTCCAGCACTCCCTGAGCCTTTTTTATCCATGGACTAATACGGCCAGGTGCCATTCTTTCTATTATATGTATAATCTCATTGTTCTTGGAAATGAACAAGACATCAATAGTAATTTTCATTCCCAAACAGTGAACCATGGAGCATGGCTTTATCAACAATCCTTCCCCCAGTAAAAACTCATCTCTTCCTAACAAGCCCTTTAACCGGAGGAAAAAATTGTCTGCTACTACAGCTTCCCTTGCTAAGATCTGTTGTGTGTTTGCATTAACAATTCGAACCATCTTTATCTAGTCACATCCATAAATATAAATATTATTTTCTACATGGTATCCATTAGCTGAATCATAGCTGGTCCCAATAGTACAATAAATATGGTAGGAAATATAAATAAAACTAACGGAATTAGTATTTTTATGGGAGTTTTTTGAGCCTTTTCTTCCGCCCGCATTTTTCTATTCTCCCGCACCTGCTTCGATTGAATTCTTAATACATTGGTGATACTCACCCCCAACTGGTCAGCCTGAATGACCGAACCTAAAAAGGTAGTAACATCATCAACTCTTACTCTGATTTGCATATCACGCAATGCCTCCCGTCTAGGTTTGCCGATATTTATTTCCTGAAGAGTCTTTTCAAATTCCATTGTTAAAGGTCCATTGGTTTTCTCAACTACCTTTTGCAGAGCAGCGTCAAAGCCAAGACCGGCTTCAACACTTACATTGAGTAGATCCAGTATATCCGGCAGGCTCCTGATAATTTCCTCCTGACGTTTTTTTTGATTAGTTTTAATATAGAAATCGGGGAGGTAAATGGCCAATATCACCATGAACAAGCCCAATACTAAGTTTCTTGATAGAATACCCATTAATATAGCTGCTAACAGTACCATATACTTTATAGCAATAAAACGCTCCGGGGTTAAATTATGGGGGTTACCTGCCATCAGCAATCGCTCAGCATAAACCTGTTTCTTCTCCTGGGGAATAAAATTTTTCGACAATCCTTCTATAAATTCAATTACGGGAGCAAACACCCGCTCACTAAAAGGACGATTGAGCTCAGGATTCGAATACTCTTCTTTTTCTTCAAATACATAGTTTTCTAACCTATTTTTAATTATGATATTCTCACTATTAATTCTATAAAGCAATCCAACGATTATTACGGTAACTGTCAAACCATATAGTAATACTATGATTGCCTCCATATTTCTTCCTCCCAGATTAAATATCTATATTGACAATTTTCTTGATAAGAACTATCCCGATGATCATCATAATAGCACCTGCAGCCAAAAGGCAGAGCCCCCGGGGATCAGTAAACATTATATTAATATAATCAGGATTAGCAATTAACATAAAAGCCAAGAGAAGAACTGGAAGCAGTCCAATAACTATGCCAGACATCCTCCCCTGGGCAGTTAATACCTTTATTTCCCCTTTTATACGGGTTCTCTGTCTTATAGTCTCAGAAATATTGTCCAGGATCTCTGCGAGGTTGCCTCCTATTTGCCTCTGGATAAGTATACCGGTAATAACCATATCAAGGTTATCACTATTAACTCTTTTACTCATATTTAACAAGGCCTCTTCTTGTCCAAATCCGAGGTTCATTTCTCTTAAGGTCCAGGTAAACTCAGTCGATATCGGGGGAGGAAGTTCAGTTCTAACACTATCCATGGCCTGCTGGAAACCAAAACCAGCCCTTAATGCATTAGCCATAATCCCCAATGCATCGCCCAGTTGCAGGTTGAACTTTTGTATACGCGTTTCCTTTTTATAGGCTATATAATATTTGGGAACAAAGACTCCCATAAGCAAAGCAGTAACTACCAACCAAATGTTGTTACTCAAGAACCACAAAATTAAAGGAATCGTGATTATTAATATTAGCGAGATGGTAATATATTCTTCCCCTTTTAGAGGAATACCGGCCCGGGTAAGTTCAATCTGAAGGTTATCCGTAAAAGAACGCGCTGCAAACAGTTTGGAGATACTCTTTATTAATTTAGGTAAGACTTCCGTCAGTTTAGTTTTGGTCTGAATAGTGTCAGGAATATCGTCTTCAATCAAAATTTCCAGCCGTCTACTGTAAATATCCTTTTTGGTTACTATCCTGAATAAAGCTACGATAATACATACAACCAGACCGAATACCATTAGACTGATTAATAGTTCCATTCTGTCATCCCTTCCCCTCTAACCTATTTAAAGGCAGAGACAAGCTTCAGAATCATCGGGCAAAAATCTCGGGTGGCAGTTGAATCCCAGTTGCAGCAAGCCTTTCCACACATCGTGGTTTTATGCCCGTGGCCCGATGTGTTCCCTTGACATTACCTTTTTCATCTAAACCTTGTTGATCAAAGACAAAAATATCCTGTAAAGTAATGATTTCTCCTTCCATTCCCAGCACCTCGGTAATGTAAGTAATCTTTCTGGAGCCATCCTGCAAACGACTCTGATGTACAATAATATCAATTGCCGAAGCAATCTGTTCTCGAATGGCTTTTATAGGCAAATCAATTCCTGCCATCAATACCATGGTCTCTAGCCGGGATATCATATCTCGCGGCGAATTGGAGTGGCCGGTGGTAAGTGATCCGTCATGTCCGGTATTCATTGCCTGCAGCATATCCAATGCCTCCCCGCCCCTGACTTCTCCCACTACCAGGCGGTCAGGCCGCATACGTAAAGAATTTCTTACCAGGTCCCGTATCGAAATTTCACCGCGGTTATCTATATTGGCCGGCCTGGTTTCCAGTGATATAATATGCTCTTGATGCAAATCTAACTCGGC
>JBDKUD010000171.1:0-13346 GCA_039679805.1 Syntrophomonas sp.
CCTACAGTAACGGCGGCAATAAAGCTAGTCATTACTGAACCTGTTAATACCGTATCCAAATAATTAAAACGCCCCACCAGAGAATATACTATAGCTGCTCCAACGGCTCCGCTGAGCGTTCCTGCAATGTCACCGACTACATCGTTGCAGAAATTAGCAACCACATTGGCATTCCGGACCAGTTTAACAGCCTGTTTAGCTCCAAATACTCGTTTAGCTGCTTTAGCATTAAATGGTGGTACATTCGTAGCTGCAGCAGCTGTCCCTATTATATCAAAGAAAATCCCCAGAAACACTATTATCAAAAGTAATATTATTGCTACTGCTACATCATTTATAGCCTTTATCAAAGCCTGTGAACCTATACTTACCAGAAGCGCAATAAAAAAGGTGAAGAATGCTACTATTGATGCAGCTATTAGGTTACTCTTTTTAATATAGCCTAACAATTACTATGTAATCCCCCTATAATTAAAAAAACGGTACCGGCAAAAGGTTGTTTATTGAGTAAACGCTGTGACATAGGTCCAGCAGGTTTTCCCAGCAGCTCTCCCAACTGTTGCCAATCGGGCGGTTTCCCTTTACGTCTGCTCCGTGCCGTCACCGGCCACGGGACTGGATTACCACTTAGTACACACTTTAATCCTCAATAAACTATGCAACAGCACGCAGTCTAGGAGTTTTCCCCGGCAGCCCCAACTAATTTCTAGCCTCTTTTGCAGCATGCGATTTAAAGCAGGCTGTAAAGCTTCGGCCAAAGCCTTATGGCCCATAGTGCTTTTCCGCCGCAACCACTCAAGGCAGGCTACACTGCACCCAGCCTGAACCGGAATGCAGGTTTTCTTATCACTATCCAGTGGACAATGATAAGCCTCCGCGAATGCAGGGGTCATATCCGCATGCCGTTGCGGGTTGCCCCCACATCCTTAACTCCCAGCAGCGACCCCTGACTGGGCGTCACAAGCCGCTACCAGAATCTTCATCGATGTGCCCTTAACGGATTTTTAGGCCCGTCTTCGAAATTAGCAAAGCTGACTAGAATACTGCAACCTTTCGCCAGTTTACGTTTCAATATGATATTATATCATAAAAATTTGCTACTTATAAAGGTAGTTAATACCTGATAATTTGTTTACTGCCTCACCATTTTTTGAATGCCAAAAAAAGAACTCCCTATTATTCAAAGGTCCAGCAACCCCTGTCAGTGAGTTCTTTACTTTTATATTTATTCTTTCTATTTCCATGTATAAGTTATTTTCTTCCTAAATTAATTATTTAGTTTTGCCTGCAAAGTACAAACCGAGCTAGGTTACGAAGAAAATCAGCCTCGGGGCCAAAACCGGACAGGCTATTAATACATGCTTCCGCACTTTGCCGGGCTAATTCCTGTGAACGCTCTAGCCCGAAGAGACTGGGATAAGTTGTTTTGTGGTTTTTTTCATCGCTGCCGATAGGTTTACCAAGAAGAACTTCATCACCTTGAATGTCAAGGATATCATCGGTAA
This sequence comes from Syntrophomonas sp., assembly GCA_039679805.1. Taxonomy (GTDB): domain Bacteria; phylum Bacillota; class Syntrophomonadia; order Syntrophomonadales; family Syntrophomonadaceae; genus JBDKUD01. The sequence goes on from JBDKUD010000171.1 coordinate 1,506, forward strand.
TCTGAAAAGCCAGACCAAAATGATGTGCATACTGTGTTAAGGCTTCCAGTCCTTCATTATTCATGTTATTTAGAATGGCACCGGCAGTAAGTGCTGCTCTGAATAGTTGGCCGGTTTTTAAGCTATGTAGTGTCTTAAGGGTATCATAATCAATAGCTCGACCCTCAGATTCCAGATCAAGCACCTGTCCGCCTATCATACCCTGGCTGCCCACAGCATAAGCAACTTCCCTTATGACCTTTATAACATTAGCCGGTTCTATACCAGCTGCCTCATAATTTTTAGCCATCAATTCAAATCCGGCAGTTAATAGAGCATCACCGGTTAAAATACCATTAGCCTCTCCGAATACCTTGTGGCAGGTAAGTTTTCCCCGGCGATAATCATCATTATCCATAGCCGGCAGATCATCATGAACCAGTGAATAGGAATGAATTAATTCCATAGCACAGGCGGTTGGCATCACACTTTCCGGGGTGCCCCCGGCGATTTGGGCGCTCTCCAAAACCATAATAGGCCTTAGCCTCTTTCCTCCATTAAACACCGCATAATGCATAGCTTGATGTATTACCGGCGGGTAAGCATCTTCAGCGGTTAATAATTGTTTAATACATTTATCAACATATTCTTTTCTTGATTTGATATCTTTTAGGAATGATTCCATGTCTAAATCAAAATCCATTGCCGGGTCCCCTTTCAGAAAAGATAAACTGCCTACTCAAACTTGGTCAGTTCCAATTCCCCGTTTATTTTTTTAATCAGCAGGGTTACCTGCCCGTCAGCTTTTTTCAGTTCCTGTTGGCAAAATAGAGATAGGCTTACACCTTCCTCAAAAGCTTGCAGGGATTCTTCCAGGGATAGGTCACCCGATTCCAGCTTCTCCACGATTGCTTCCAGTTTCTTTAAGGAATCCTCAAATTTTAGATCTTCCATCTTGTTACACCCTCTTTACCCAACACTTTAACATCAACATTACCATCCTGTAAAAGTACCTGCAACTGTTCTCCTACTTCGACATCATCCACATTCCTCAAAACTGCCTGTCCTCTTTGCATTACGGAATAGCCGCGCTGCATTACTTTCAAGGGACTACGGGCATCAAGGCCGGTGATAGCCAGTGAAAAACGGTTGGATTTATCTTTAATCACATCCAGCATGGCTTTGTTCAAGGATTTTTCCAGGTCATTAAGCGATTGTTCCCTTTTTTCAACCATTAAATGCGGTTGTCGCCATACTCGTTTCATCATAATGCGGTCCAGGATCTCACTACGATATGATACACATCTATCCATGGCCCGTTGTAACCTTTGCTGGAAGGCAAGCACTTCATTTTCCAATTCACTGTAATCAGGAACTGCCAGCTGCGCCGCCTGGGTAGGAGTTGCAGCCCGTAAATCAGCAGCCAGGTCAGCCAAGCAGAAATCCACCTCATGCCCAACTGCGGAAATAACAGGTATAGTCGATTCATAGATAGCTTTAACTACCTCTTCACTATTGAAAGCCATCAGGTCCTCAAAAGAACCTCCCCCTCTGCCAACGATTATTACCTCAACATCCTTATATATATTCAGTTGACGGATGCCGTCAGCAATCTCTGCGGGAGCCTCGGCGCCCTGAACAGCACTATGCACAATAACCACCTGAGCCCCCCGATGTCGCTGTTTTACGACCCGCAAGATATCCCGTACTGCAGCACCATCCTGGGAGGTCACTACCCCCACCCTCGATATTCCCGCAGGTATCGGCTTTTTTCGTTCAGGAGCAAAATATCCTTGTGCCTCCAGCCGCCGCCTCAATTTCTCCAGTTCTAAAAAAAGTCCGCCTAAACCAAACGGCTGCATTTCTTCCACATAGACCTGGTATTTACCCTGTTTGGCAAATACTGAAACATTCCCCCGCAATAGGACTTCCATACCTTCTTCCGGCACAAAGTCCAGAGATCGTACCCGGCTCTTAAACATTACACAGCTTATACATGTATCTTCATCTTTAAGACTAAAGTACATATGTCCGGACTGCCGGTAGAATTTAAACCCGGAGATTTCTCCTTTTAACCAGAAATCATGCAGGAACCGGTCATTATTAACTAGCCGGCTAATATATTCATTCAGTTCACTTACGGTAACAAAATCGTTAATCATTTTTATTAACTCCTGTGGGCAGCCAAGCAAAGATTCTCCATCAATTTTGCTATCAGTATCGGTCCCATTCCCCCGGGAACCGGCAGTAGACTGCCATTTACCTGTTCTACCGAATCCCGGTCCACATTACCGCAGGTGTGGTTATTATGCCAATGAAACCCGGCATCTATGACTAGCGCCCCGTCCTTGAAGTCTTCTCCTTTAGCCACTAATGGATTTCCTTTTTCCACCACGACGATATCACTATCTTGGACATATTCACGGGCATAATCGGGAGCTACCGTGACTACACAGGATTTGGTATTTAAAATGATACTGAGTGGTTGGATAACATCAAACGAATTGCCAATTAACGTTACTTTACATCCTTCCAGCTTGTCAACCGTGCGGCTAATAATATCCATACAAGCCAGAGCTGCACAACTAATAAAATCGGGTTTACCACCCATAAGCAGTCCCCGGTTGCGGGGGTTAAAGCCATCCACATCCTTACCAGGTTTAATTGCGTGCAGTACTTCATCCTGGTACTCATTTAAGCTTCCTGGCAGAGGTAGCTGTACCAGTATACCATCAACCCCCGGTTCGCTGTTGAGAGCACTAACTTTTGCCAGCAGTTCATCCCTGGTTATATTCCCAGGCAAATTAACGAATTCACTTTTCCCTCCAATAGCTGTGACCGCCTTTTGTTTCAGACCTACGTAAAGCATACTTTCCTTATCGTCACCCACTAATACTATTGCCAGGCAGGGGGAAATACCTGCCTCAAGATTTTGCGCTTTTAATTTATTTTTGATAGCAGCGGCTATTTCAGTTCCGTTAATTATTTTCATAAAATAAATCACCTCGTTCTATTAGTCAGGAGTATACTGCTCTCTCCATCATGCTGGCCAGCATGGCAACCCCAACTGCATTGTCAGTACTTAACCGGGGATTGGCAAAATATAGCTTAAGCCCCACCGCCGGATGCTCCAATCGGTCGATTAACCGTTGGCGTATCAGCGCATTGGCCATTACTCCACCCACCAGCAGGACCTCTTTAAGCCCGGTCTTTTCAGCTTCCATAAGCAAACTCTTTTCCAGGGTATTAGCGATAACCCGTAATACTGCAAAAGCAATATCTTCACTGGGAAGTCCTCGTTTAACAAAACTTAAAGCTTTATTTTCGGCACCGGAAAAAGAAAAACCTTTTTCAGTTACCGAGGAGGTAATCTTATAAGCATTATTTCCTGTTGATCGGAGAGCCATAACTTCCATAGTACGGCCGGAAGGAAAAGGCAGCCCCATAGCTACCCCTACCCGGTCCACCAACTGCCCGGCATGTAAATCCGAACCAGCCAAATCCACAGCTATATCAAAGAAGCCTTTTTTTCCTCTTCTAACCTGTAATATTTCTGAGGTTCCTCCGGAGAAATGCACTGCCAGGAAAGCATCCTGTTGAAGAAGGTCGCTGTTGCCAGCCAATCCAGCCATAATATGGCCTTCCTGGTGGCTGACCTCATGAAATGAAACACCTGAAAAGGAGCTTAAAATCCTGGCCTGGGAGAGTCCGGCCAGAAAAACGGGCATATAACTGCCTTCTACCTGGCGTGGAAATGCACTGGCTGCAATAGCTTTTAAACTGTGTTCGGAAAAATATGGTGCTATCCGGCTGAATAGCAAAGGAAGGTTCTTAATGTGGAGAAAAAGAGCTTCTGATTGTCTTAGACCTCTATTACCCTTTTCTACCTGTAACAAAATTCGCTCATCCGCAAGAATATTTTGCTTGTCATCTACCAATGCTACGGAAGTAGTATATGCACTGGTATCAATACCCAGGAAGGTGTTCATTTTTTCTCTCCCAGAACTTTATCCAATATGGCATTTACAAAGCTGCCCGAATTTTCCTCACCGTACCGTTTGGATATTTCTATAGCTTCGTCAATTGCCACCACTGATTGGGCATCCTCAGTAAATAGTATTTCATAGCTGGCAATCCGCATTACATTCTTATCTACGGCGGACATTCTTTCCAAGGCCCAGTCTTTTGAATAATGAGATATCTTTTCATCAATCTCCTCCAGGTGGTTCATACAGCCTTCCACCAATTCCCAGGAGAAATCCCGGTCTTTCTCTGCCAGTTGTACATCATGTATCAGATATCTAAATGCCTTATGCGGGTCGGCCTCCACCTGGTCAACCTGAAATAATACTTTAAAAGCCACTTCACGTGCTTTTCTTCTACTCAACTTTATCTTCCCTTCTAACGACTTACTTCTCTTTAAACATCTGTTTTAACCAACTGTCAAAACTCTTATCCTCATCTATCCTCTTGCCAATAAAGTACCCCAAAACAATACAAAAGATTATAAAGAGGGAACGCCAAAATCCATAAGTTATAATAAGAATACTGGCCACCAAGCCCATGAATATTCCAATAGCCTTACCCCGATGTTCCTGAACAATATATACCAGGATTTTTTCCCACATGCTAATGCCCCCTTATTTACCAGTATTTTTACCGGCACCTGCATTAAAATCATCAACCAAAATCTTGATTTCCGCCACCTGAAGACCGGCTATTTTTTCTATATATTCCTTTACTATGGACTGAATGGACTGGCTCATTTCTGGAACATTACGTTCTGGATTAATCATCATATGAAGATAAATCAATAGTCCATCCGGCCCGCTGGTAACTACCGGTCGGATATCTTTGATTCCATCTACTCTTTTTACAGCTTTCATTATTATAACCTTAATGGCTGGAACTGTTATTGAAACTTGCCCGGACAAATCGCTATCCACAATTACCGAAGCAGCAGGCCTTTTCCGTTTAAACAACATTCCCATAATAATCATGGTCACAATTAAAATAATTACTGCCACCCCACCAGCAGCCATCCTGTTTTCCTGAGTTGCGAAAACTGCATTTATGTAAGATAAGGGTTCACTAATACCCACGGCCATACATACTGTACCCGCAGCAATAAGAAGAATAAGCAGATTATAAATAATCAGAGCCATACGCCATACTATCGGCATAACATTATCTCCCTTCACGGTAATATAATACAGATAACCCCCTGTATATCAAACAGGGGGTTATGGCCAATACTCAGTTAATAAATTACTCGTTATCCAGCTCTGCTGCCAAATCATTATCGGTACTATTTTTCTTCATTGCCACTCCTACCACATGAACATTTACAATAGTAACGTTCAATCCGGTCATGGTCTCCACGGCTAATTTAACTTCTTTTTGGACTTTTTCGGCCACCTGGGGAATAGGAAAACCAAAATCTACGATGATGTATATATTTATATCTATTTCATCTTCATGGGCTTCTACTTTAATGCCTTTGCCAAAATTCTTTTTACCCAGTTTTTCCACGAAATCAGTGCCCCATCCGCCGCTTAAAGATGACACTCCGTCAACTTCAATTGCTGCCAGTCCTGCTACAGTTGACACTACTTCATCAGCAATTCGAATCGCACCCAGTTCACCAATAATCTCAGACTTAGGTGTTTCCATATTATTCACCTCCAGTTATTTATATCTGCTATTTTATCAAGTGTTACATTTAATAGCAAATATTATTAAAGTTGGTCATCCATTCTACGTTGTATGAAATTGGTATAAATCTCACCTTTCCTAAAAAAGGCATTGTCTAATATTTTTAAATGGAATGGAATAGTGGTAGCGATATTTTCTACCTCAAATTCCTGTAAAGCCCGTTTCATTCTGGCTATGGTTTCCGCCCGGTCCTGTCCCCAGACCACCAGTTTAGCCACCATGGAATCATAATAAGGCAGAATGACATAATTGGAATAAACACAGGAATCTACCCGAACTCCTGGTCCCCCCGGTAAGAGATATGTTCCTACCGTTCCCGGAGCAGGGCGAAAATCATGGCTCGGGTCTTCCGCATTAATCCGGCATTCCATAGCCCAACCATTTATTATAATATCATTCTGAGTGCAGGACAGCTGGCTTCCGGCTGCAATTTTGATCTGTTCCTTAACAATATCTATACCGGTAACCATCTCGGTAACTGCGTGTTCTACCTGAATTCTGGTGTTCATCTCCATAAAATAAAAGTTTTTATTTTTGTCTACCAGGAATTCAATGGTTCCGGCACTGCAATATCCCGCCGCAGTTGCTGCCTCAACCGCAACTTTGCCCATCTTGGCCCGAAGTTTTTCATCCACAAAAGTTGACGGAGCTTCCTCGAGCAATTTTTGATTGCGCCTCTGAATAGAACAGTCCCTTTCTCCCAGATGGATTACATGACCGTGTTCATCAGCCAGAATCTGAATCTCAATATGACGCGGTTCTTCTATATATTTTTCAATATACACTTCATCATTGCCAAAGGCCGCGCCAGCTTCCATTTTTGCAGTTTGCATGGCATCTTTCAGGCCCGCCTGGTTATGAGCCAGACGCATACCCCGTCCGCCTCCGCCTGCCGAAGCTTTTATCATTACCGGGTAACCGGTTTCATCTGCTACTTTAATAGCTTCCTGATAACTGGTAACTGCTCCACTGCTGCCAGGGACCAATGGTACTCCGGCTTTTCTCACAACTTCTCGGGCTTTTACCTTATCCCCCATTAACTGAATGGTTTCCGGTCTGGGCCCAATGAACTTTATATTATTAGCCTCACATAATTCTGCGAAATAGGCATTCTCAGCCAGGAAACCATATCCGGGGTGTATGGCTTCAGCCCCAGTAACCCGGGCGGCTGATAATATATTAGGTATATTAAGGTAACTTTGATTAGCCGGAGGCGCACCTATACAAACAGCCTCATCAGCCATCCTTACATGCAAGCTGTCCCTATCAGCAGTTGAATATACGGCCACCGTTTCTATATCCAGTTCGCGGCAGGCTCGAATAATTCTTAAGGCAATCTCTCCACGGTTGGCAATTAATACTTTAGAAAACAACGGACCACCTCTAATTTCTTTCCAGTAGGAAAAGAATTTGTCCGAACTCAACCGGTTCAGAATTATCAACTGCAATCTCAACTACTGTCCCGGCAACCTCTGCCTTAATCTCATTCATAAGCTTCATGGCTTCAATAATACATAGAGTCTGTCCAGATTCCACATGATCTCCCACCCGCACAAATGGGCCGGCATCAGGTGAAGGTGCCTGGTAAAAGGTGCCCACCATGGGAGAAGTGACTTCTACAATATTTTCGTTATTCTCCGCCTCGGGTGGTTCCTCTTTTCTGGTTGGCAGCACAATATTATCCGGGTTGGATGTGATTTCACGACCAGCCCCGGAAGACTTACGCAGACTTAACCGATAATCCTGATTTTGTACCTCTAGTTCGGTTACAGTTGTCTGATCCAGCAATAATATTAACTCTCTTATTTCATCAATTTTCATTTCATCGTCTCCCCCATGGACTAATCTTTTTTTAATTCTGGGAATAGGCTTACTGACAGCTTCTTCCTGTTTTAGTTCCTCCCCAACTTCATCCTGGGATAATATTTGGGGAATGTCTTCCGCATCTCTATTTTGGCGATAATCAAAAAACTTCAATGCCACCTGTGGAAACAAAATATAAGTTAGGATATCTTCATCATTTTCCGTGATTTTCTTAATCTCCTGTTTACCCTTTTCCCATCCCGGCTCCAGTAAATCAGCCGGACGCCCGGTAATAACTTCCTCGCTGCCAATAATCTTTTCCTTGATCTCTTTACTTATTGCGACTGCCGGCCGGCCGTAAAGCCCCCGGACATAATCCTTAACTTCACCAGGACATAATTTATATCTTTCCCCCATTAAGACATTTAATACAGCCTGAATGCCGATAATCTGGCTAGTAGGTGTTACCAGGGGAGGATACCCCATGTCCTTGCGTACTCGAGGTATTTCTTCCAGAACCTCGTCCAGACGATCAGAAGCTTTCTGTTCTTCCAACTGGGATATCAGATTAGAAATCATACCTCCGGGAACCTGGTGTTCAAATACTTTCATATCAGCTATCCGAGTAACTCCGCGCTCAAATCCTTTATGTTTACGGATTTTCTCAAAATGACTGGCTATAGTAAACAACTCGTGCAACTCCAAACCGGTGTCCCACTCTGAACCCTGTAAAGCCCTTACAATAGTCTCTACCGGTGGCTGCGAAGATCCAAATGCCATTGGTACACTGGCAGTGTCAATAATGTCCACCCCGGCTTCAGATGCTTTAATACACGAGGCAATAGCTAGTCCACCTATATAGTGGGTATGCAATTGGACCGGAAGTCCAACCTCTTGTTTCATTCTTTTTACCAGTTCATAAGAAGCATAGGGAGCCAACAATCCGGCCATATCTTTTATACATATGGAGTCTGCTCCCATGTCTTTCAAACTTAAAGCGGTATTAATAAAATGATCCATAGAATGAACCGGGCTAACCGTATACACCACACAGGCCTGGGCATGTTTACCGGTTTTCTTGACAGCCCGCATACAAGCTTCCAGATTACGAATGTCATTTAAGGCATCAAACATTCTAAAAATATCGATCCCATTCTCGGCCGCCTTATCAATAAATCGTTCTACTACATCATCTGGATAATGAGTATATCCAACCAATGATTGACCCCTTAATAACATTTGCAGTTTAGTTTTCTTAATATTCTTACGAATAATCCTCAATCTTTCCCAGGGGTCCTCTTTTAAATAACGGATGCAAACATCAAATGTAGCCCCACCCCATACCTCCAGGGAATGATAGCCCACATTATCCAGATTTTTAAGGACTGGTAACATATCATCAGTTGTCATTCTGGTTGCCCACAAGCTCTGATGGGCATCACGGAGACTGGTGTCAGTAATCTTAATTCCGCTCATTTCAGTCCTCCCACATAGTTTAAAAGCAATTCAAAGTTTATCTGCTAAAACACAGTTGTATGCGGTTATACAAAAAACAATCTATATACAAATAGACTCAGGCACTTGGCCTGAGTACTTTTCTTTTACACCAACTGTTAATATTATATAAATGAAACTCCTATATTTCAATGTTTTTCAGATATGTATACAAACGCTGAATAAATAATCATTTTCTAAGTATCACATTTATGCGGTCTTCGTCAGTTCCTGTAGCATTACTTACCAATTTGGCGACTTCATGTCCCTGTTCCGAATCCATATGGTCAGATTGAACTACAACCATGGTATTGTCATGCTGAATTATAACTACACATTCCTTAAACCCTTTGGATTTCACCAGATTTTCAGCCTTCATTTCGTTTTCCATATCCTGTGATATCTGAACAATCCTTAAGGAAGCTGCTTCTCGCGCTTTTGCCTCCGATGCCTGGTTATTAATAATTTCGCGTAGTAATTCCACCTGCTTTCCCCGGGTTCGTTCCCGTTCCATCCGGTATTCGGCAAAAAAGCTAATAGAACTAGTGAAGCTTTCCTGCTTCTGTTTGTTTAACTGAGCCTTTATAACATCATTTTGCTGACTATCTTCTTCTGTTGTCCTGGAAGCTTCACTTCTATTGCCCGACCATACTAGCGCTGTACCGCCAATAAGCACCGCAACAACCAAAACAGCTACAGCAAACTTCTTAATATTAATAATCATATTATTTCTCCTTTCCCGAGGTACGGGGCAATACCCTCACCATATCCGGTGATAAATCAAGCAGTGTAACAGTAGCTGCGGTTAGTTCTTCTTTTATAGCCGGGTCACTGGCTCCGTCGGCAACTACCAGAACTCCTACTACCTCAGGATATTTTTGTTCCACCAACAATGAATTTCCTCCCGATACCGCCAGGTCTCGTTCAATATTTTGTTCGGTAATTTTTTTTGACTGGCCTTTAGTATCTTTTTCCTCGGTATCCTGCCGTTCTTCTCTTACATTAGTAGCATAATTTTTAATACCATCCGAGGTCAGGGTAAGACTAACCTGCACGGTACCTGCACCATCCACTGATGATAAAATCGATTCTAATTCAGTAACCATTTGAGTCTTAACATTCGCATCACTTTTTACACTACTGGTCCCTATTCCCGTCGTAACATTCTGCGATTGGGGCTTACTGTTTGGCCAGATAAGCGCTAATAAGCCCAGACATATGAGAATAATCAGCCCATATTTACCCGTTTTCCCCCAACCGCTGAATTTTCCCCCGCTCTGATCCTTGGCGGTGATATCTCGTATCCACTCATCCAACATTAATTAACCCCCCTCAAAGTTAATATCAATATCAACATTCTCAAATCCGTAAAGATTATTGATAACAGAAATAATCTTGTTACGAATTTGTTGTTGTTCCTTCTGTGAAATATCATTTTGATTGCCGGAAAAAACCTTTACATGTTCATTGGCTTCCTCTGTTGTACCCTTATCAGGTCTAACCATCAGGTTTAGCTTACTAATCGAACCATCCTCTTTTAGTTCCGCTTTTATCTCAACATCATCAACCCCAGGAACCAACATGGTCATAGCACTTATTTGTCCTTCCAGCTTATCTTTCATTACCGAATTGTTGCTTTCATTGATTTGTTGATTAATTTTCTTGCCATTTTCAAGTATTTCTCCCTGCTTAAGGTTTTTAACCTGATAGTCCCATAAATCCACCTTGAAACTTCGGTCATCAAATAGAAAAGTCAGGGTCGGATGTAATATTGTAATGAGAATAAATAATCCTATCGCAAACCTAACAAAAGGTTTTATGTTCCCGTCTGGAACCAGAAGCTCAATGAAGCTGGCAATTATGACTATTACCAATAAGTTGCGGACTATCTCCTCCAGCACTGCCATATCTGAACCTCCCGTCAGCGCAACATGACCATATAATTGGACGTTGCCGCTATAATAGCCATCATAATGAAGAACATTAACCCCACCGAAGCTATTGCTGCCAGCATTAGAAATAGATGAGTACTCATGGTCTCCAGAACTGCAGCAGTTTTGGAATCCCCCATAGGCTCGACTATGGCGGCAGTCACTTTATATATCAAAGCAATGGCAGTTATTTTCAGGAGGGGGGAAATAATAATTCCAAAGATTATTAATACTCCTAACATACCCAGGGCTTGTTTTAACATAACTACGTATCCTGCGGCCACCTCAATCGTATCTGAAACCATCTTACCCACTACAGGAATAGCATTGTCGGTTATGAACTTCGTGGTGCGCAGGGTGACCTTGTCAAGAACTGATGCGTACACGGTTCTTAAAGTGATAATGCCAACAAAAATGGTCATCAGCAGGCCCAGTGAAAGCTGCGCCATTTGCCGGAAGAAACTGGCCAGACGCTGGACCTTAATGGTATCTGACATATGGTTAACCAGGCTCAGCAAAGCCGACATTATAATCAAAGGAAATACAATGGTCTTTATGGCATTGGCAAAGGCGGTAGCAGTAGTCATCAGCACCGGGAAAAGCATAACCGAAGCATTAATATTCCCCAGACCGGCCACCAATACCAGCATTTGAGGAAGCATCCCCATCATAAAGGAAACCATATTTTCAATGGTTTGCTGTCCAATTTCCAAAACCACTTTAAAGGAGCCAATAGCTATGGCACATAAGGCCAGAAAACAAGCCAAATAGGATATTCTGGAAACTTCACCTGAAAAAGCGGTTTGTAAATTAACCAATAGGGCGGCCAATACCGACAAAATAATGAGTTTACCCAGTAAATTGGAATTAGCCAGGACTTCTTTAAAAAGAAATTGCACCAGATTTCCTAATGTTTTTT
>JBDKUD010000310.1:0-7726 GCA_039679805.1 Syntrophomonas sp.
CTCTGGGAGCAGTCTTCCTCATTGCCACTACCATAAGACTGGCTATTTTTGCCAGGCGCAAGGAAATTTATTTGATGAAATTAATAGGGGCAACCGATTGGTTTATACGCTGGCCATTCTTTATTGAGGGAATTTTACTGGGTGCTGCAGGTGGCTTAATTGCTATTTTGGTGCTGGCTTTTGGCTACAGTTCCCTGCTGCAGAATATGGGCAAAGCATTGTTTTTCATCCCCCTGGTAAGTAGAACCGGATTACTTACCAATCTGTACCTGGCCCTGGTGGCTATCGGTGCATCCCTGGGGGTTGTAGGTACATCTATATCCCTGCGCCGCTTTATGAATGTATAAAAGAATTTGATAAATTCAACACTGAGGGACACAGATTTATTTGGATTACCACAGATTATTTAAAAATTTATAATAAGTACCTTTTCCTATGATTAAGGTATGTAAATTAAACGAAGTATTTCGGAACCCTAGCAAAAATAAATCTGTGTAAATCATAAGGAAATTTGTGTACGAGCGAAGCGAGTCAGTGTTGAATCAGGGGAGGGTTGGTTTTGAGGAGTAAACATAAGGTTGTGGCAGTTTTAGCAATGCTGGCTTTTATGATTAGTTGTATTTTCCCGGTGTATGCGGATAACACCAGTCAGCAATTACAGGAAGTCGACCGGCAGATACAACAGCAAAAAGCCAAGTTGAATTCTACCAAGAAAAAGGAAAAATCGATTATTAATGATATTAGCAATATCGACAGGAACATTAACCAGACCCAGCAAAGTATAACAACAACTTCTGAACGAATTGCCTATCTGGAAAATAATATTTCCGAAACTGAAGCAGAGATTGAGAAACTGGAAGAGGATTTGGACGAAAAAAATGATGTTCTGAGTGAGAGACTGGTTTATATTTACGAAGAGGGAGATATATCCTACCTGGAAGTGTTACTTTCCGCTACCGACATCAAGGATTTTTTAACACGTTATGATATGTTGAATAGTATTGTTAGCCAGGATGTTGAACTTATCGAATCTATAAACCAACAGAGAAAAGAACTTGACACGAAGAAAAGCAACCTGGAGGTAAGCAAGCGAGAGCTGGTTAGTATAAAGGAGAACCAGGAGATCCAAAAGGAGACTCTGGCAAATCAGAAAAAAGAAAAAGCATCTACTTTAACGGGTGTTCAAAAGGAAGCAAAAACCTACGCTCAAGCTTTACAGGAACTGGAACAGACCTCCCGGGCGTTGGAAGAAATGATCCGCAGAGCCCAGGCCGGGAGTTCAGCCCAGATAGGCACAGGTACTTATACTTGGCCTGCACCTGGATATTCCAGTATAACATCATCCTTTGGAATGAGATATCACCCTATACTAAAAGTACGCAAGCTACATACTGGCGTCGATATAGGTGCACCCTACGGGGCTTCCATAGTTGCTGCTGATGGCGGAAAGGTAATTTCTGCCGGGTGGGCAGGTGGCTACGGTCAGGCGGTGATTATCGATCATGGGGGTGGCATGTCTACTCTCTATGCTCACCAATCAAAAATGCTGGTATCAGCAGGACAAACAGTAAACAAAGGCCAAGTAATTGGTAAAGTAGGCAGTACCGGTTGGAGTACCGGGGCTCATCTCCATTTTGAGGTTCGCAAGAATGGTACCCCTGTCAACCCGATGGGATATATTTAATTTCAACATAGACAACGTAGGCATGGGGACGGTTCTTTTGCCCGCTGCTTTCCAGCGGGCAAAAGAACCGTCCCCATGCCTACGCGTTTTTGGTTTTCTTGTGTTAATTTTTCTATTGGTATAACATATTAGACATAGTTTTGTAATAAAAATACTGTATGGTGGTGAAATTTTGAAACAAAGCAAATGGTTCAGGTGGATAAAAACACTTTTTGCAGTACTGGGTCTACTCACTTTTTTGGGCCTGGTATTAATTTTTGTTACCAATGCATCGGGAACGAAAACTTTCCTGAGTGTACTGGGCTTAGTTAAAACGCAATCCTTGTATCAAATAGACAGTCAAAAAGTAATAGAAGGAGCAACAGCTGGAGTAGTAGATTCACTTAATGACCCATATTCCAAATATCTGAATAAAAAAGAATGGGAAGATTTGAAATCCAAGCTAGAAGCCGAGTTTGGCGGTATTGGCATTTACGTATTACAGGACAACGAGTCCCGACTAAGAGTGGTAGCCCCCATTAAAGGCACTCCTGCCGCCAGGGCGGGATTAAAACAGAATGATATAATTATTTCCATCAATGGAGAAAGTACGGTGGGGATGAGTCAGGATGATGCGGTTCACATGATGCGCGGTGACCCGGGTACACAAGTAATACTGGGAATTTACCGGGAGTCCGAATCAAGGGAATTAGATGTAAAAATTATTCGTGAAATAATTAATGTACCGTCGGTGGAGGACAAAATTATATCCCAGAATCCATCCATAGGTTATATCAGCTTAAACCAGTTCCATGCTCGCTCAGCCCAGGAAATGACAACTACGGTAAATCGATTGGCTGGCAAGCAGGTTAAAGGTCTAATACTGGATTTAAGGGACAATGGCGGAGGAGATTTTGATGCTGCTTTATCTATCGCCAGTATATTCCTGGACGGACAGGAAATAGTGAGTGTGGCTGATGCCCGCGGTAACAAAACCGTACACAAAGCCACTTCCGGTAAAGTAGACCTGCCTCTGGTGGTACTGGTCAATGGCAATAGTGCCAGCGCGTCAGAAATCCTGGCGGGTGCATTGCAGGATAATAAACGGGCTGTTCTGGTAGGGCAGCAGACTTACGGCAAAGGCCTGGTTCAGACCTTATACCCCCTGGGTAATGGTGGCGCCCTTAAACTGACTACACAGAAGTACTTTACTCCCAAGGGAACAGATATAAATAAGATAGGTATACATCCTGACTATGTAGTGGAAAATAATAGCAAGGACAATCAAGATTTGCAACTGCAGCGGGCTATTGAGCTCTTAAAAAAGCAACTGCAATAGATTCAACGCGCAACCTTAATTGTGAATGAAATTCACATCAGTGGTACCCGGAGGGTGGATTCCGCGGATTTATCAGGATTAACGCGGCTTTTTTGTTAATAAGGTTGCGAAAATTATTTTAGCTGATATAACTTAATCATCGGAAAAGGTACTTAATTCATGTCTTATCTTATGAAAAAAGTGCTTTTATAACCTGTATAAACTTTTGTTTATCAAATAAGCGCTTGTAAATATTTAACAAATAGATCCGCGGTAATCATATTCAAATCCACCCTACGGGTGCAACTGATGCTCCCTTAGGGTCGCTTTTAAGGACGCGCGTTTTCCGCGTTGAATTAACGGGGGGTGGTATAAATTGCTTCTACAAGTTCTGGCATTGATGGGGCGAGTATTGGTAGAAACATTTAAATCGCCCCTTTTCGTTGCTATATACATGGGACTGTTTTTGCTGGTTGTCTGGCAGTACCGGCGTTTGTATAAAATGTCCGCCAGTCTTTTTGAACTGAAAAGCAATGTCTATTTACGATCCGCCCTGGTATCGACTTTGCTGGGATTGCTGGGCTGCGTATTGGGCAGCCTGTTGCTGGTTTTGCTGGGTATAGACCTGTCCAATATAGCCATAGGGAAGCTCTGGCTGGTGGCTATTGTCTTAATGTTTCTTCACCCGCGGTTTCTATGTTTTGCTTATGCTGCCGGGGTCCTGGCTATTTGCAATTTGATAACCGGCTTTCCCCAACTCAGTATACCGCAACTTATGGGCCTGGTAGCAGTATTACATATGGTGGAAAGCCTGTTAATACTCTTAAATGGGCATTTGAGCCCGGTTCCAGTCTACATAAAAGGCAATAATGCAGTACGGGGAGGCTTTAACCTGCAGAAGTTTTGGCCTATTCCATTGGTAGCTTTGGTCAGTGCGCAAGCAGCTTATGGCCCCGGAGGGATTAATATGCCTGACTGGTGGCCTTTGTTGAAAGACTATTCTCAATTTACCGGCAACCAGACCTACAACCTTCTTCCCGTATTGGCAGTACTTGGCTATGGAGAAATTACCACCACTCGTTCACCGGTGGCCAGAACCAGAAAATCTGCCTGGCACCTTTTTTTATTCAGCCTATTGCTGCTAATACTGACGGTAATGGCTTCCCGATGGAGTTCATTAATATGGGTAACCGCTCTCTTTAGTCCCATGGGACATGAGTTTGTAATCTGGTTGGGTATGCGGGAGGAGACTAACCGCCAGCCCATTTATATTAAGCCGCCCGCAGGAGTTATGATCCTGGATGTACTGCCCGGTACTGCTGCCGCCAAATCTAATCTTCAATCGCGGGATATTATTTTGTGTATTAACGGAGAACAGGTATACAACTATTATAACCTGCAGGAACTTCTGAACTACGAACGAGGTTCTGCTCGCCTGGAAATCCTGAGGAATGGGAGAACATTACACATTTCATTCCATTACCGAAGTGGTGAGGATACGGGGATAATACCCGTTCCGGAGGAGAATGCCAGTAAATACCTGGTGGTAAATCAAGACAGTATTTTCACTATCGCCAGAAAGTTGTGGCAAAGGCTTACCGCCTGGTTGCAATAAGTGAACTTTTAGGAACCAGGTTCCAGAAAGTTCACTTATTGCCCGCTTTTTTTCTGCTGGTGTTAACACTTTGTACCCGAAAGGAATAGATTATAATAAAAACAATTAGAGATGAGGGGTTTAGGGTGCAAAACCGGGGAAAAATCGGTTATGTCTTTGCCAGCAGCAATACCAGCCAGGGTTTTTATACGTTTATTCCCGACTTGATTGCCGACCTTAAAAAGGTCTACATTTTAAAAGGAGCAACAGGCACGGGAAAATCTACTTTTATTAGGCTTTTAGGAGAATCAATTTCTGAACAGGGTTATGAAGTGGAATTCTGGATATCGGCTGCTGATGGGGTATCCCCTGACGGCGTTTATGTACCCCAATTAAAGTCGGCGATTGTGAATGGCAGCCTGCCGCAACCCATAGATCCGACCTATCCAGCTGGCCGCGAAGTTATTATAAACCTGAGTGAATACTGGAATAAAGAGATTATTGATTTTAACAGCCGGGAAATTACACAGCTGGTTGAAAAATACCAACGCCATAGTGACCAGGCCTGTAGTTCCTTGAGGAATGCCAGTCGAGTAAAAGAAAATATTAAGAAGGTTATTTCCGGACACTTAAATATTGAAAAGATGGAGAAAATGGTCCAGGACCTGTCGGCCGAAATAATGGAAAGCCAGAACCGGGAGAAACATTATTTTGCCAGTGCCGTTACGGCCGAAGGAATGATAAACTATGTAGATGAGATTAGCAGCGATTGCTCAAAAAGATATATTTTCCGAGGGCCATCCGGAAGCGGCAAATCCACAATTATAAATGAAATAGCTGCCCGGGCCAAACAGCGCGGTTTTATGCTGGAATTTTATCATTGCGGTCTGGAGACGGAAAATATAGTCATGGTAATCATTCGTAATTTGCAGTTGGCATTAGTAGATGCCGATCATTTTGAAGTATCAGCCAAACCATGGGATGTTATTATAGATATGGCGGCGTGTCTGGATAATTATGACCAGGATACGGTAAATGGCCAGACCAGCGAACTCCACAGGAATTTTGAGGCCCACATGTTACAAGCCCAAAATGAACTGGAGCAGGCCGGCAATACGATAAAAGAAATCAAAAAAATATATTCCGCAACCATGAACTTCGAAGGTCTGAACCAAAAACGGGAGGAAATCAGAGAAGAAATATCCCGTAAGGATTAACAGGAATTAAACACAGAAGGACACAGATTTTTTTTGGATTTACACTGTTTTTTATTTATTAGAAATTGCGGAAGTTTGACTTTATTGAGTTATTCATTGGATTTGGCGGGGTGTATTGGAGTTTCTGGTTCGTAAGTTAATTATATTTTGTTTAATATAAAAGGGAAATCAACGAGAATTTAACACAGATTCGCTTCGCGAATACACAGATTTATAAGGAAAAACACAGATCCTTTCTAAAAATAAAATTATAATTCTTTTCCTAATGATAGAGTTATTTCATCCAGGCAAATACTTTGCAACTTTACAAAACTAAATCTGTGTAAATCCGAAAAAATCTGTGTCCCTCTGTGTTGAATTAATAAACCGAGGTGTTTTTTATGGGTGAGTTTAGACTGCATTCAGATTATAAGGCGACCGGGGACCAGCCCCAGGCTATTCGCGGGCTGGTTGAGGGGCTTAACTCGGGGTGCAGGGAGCAGACCTTGCTGGGAGTTACTGGCTCCGGCAAGACCTTTACCATGGCTCGAATTATCGAAGAGCTCCAGCGTCCCACCCTGGTTATGGCTCCTAACAAGACTTTAGCTGGCCAGCTCTACTCCGAATTTCGGCATTTTTTCCCAGATAATGCCGTCGAGTATTTTGTCAGTTATTATGACTATTACCAGCCCGAGGCTTATGTTCCGCAAAGCGACACCTATATAGAAAAAGATTCTTCCATTAATGATGAGATAGACAAGCTGCGCCATTCTGCCACCGCTTCTTTACTCGAGCGCAAGGATGTAATAATTGTAGCCAGTGTTTCCTGCATATATGGCTTAGGCTCACCGGAGGATTATTATAAAATGGCGGTATCGCTGCGGCCCGGGGTTGAGACTCCGCGGGATAAAATTTTAAAAAACCTGGTGGAAATACATTATGAACGTAATGAAACTTCTTTTTACCGGGGTAATTTTCGGGTTAGAGGAGATGTCGTGGAAGTCTTCCCGGCTTCAACTTCGGAAAATGCCCTGAGAATCGAATTTTTCGGAGATGAAATAGACCGCATTCTGGAATTCAATCCGATGACCGGGGAGGTTCTGGGGCGCAGAATTCATGCTATGGTATTTCCTGCTTCCCACTTCGTAACCACCCGGGACCGGATGCTGGATGCAGCTGCTGAAATTGAGCAGGAATTACAGATACAGGTGGAAAAGTTCAAAACCGAGGGCAAACTGTTGGAAGCACAGAGGATTGAACAACGTACCAGATATGACTTGGAAATGATTAAAGAGATAGGCTATTGCAAAGGAATTGAAAACTATTCCCGTTATATAACCGGGCGGGCACCGGGAGAACCGCCATATACCCTGATAGACTTTTTCCCCCGGGACTTCCTGTTATTTATGGACGAATCCCATATCTCCGTATCCCAGGTACGGGGGATGTTCGAAGGCGATCGCTCCCGTAAACAAAACCTGGTCGATTATGGGTTCAGGCTGCCATCGGCAATGGATAACCGTCCCTTAAGATTTACTGAATTTGACGAAAAAATTAATCAGGTGGTTTTTGTTAGTGCTACCCCGGGGAATTATGAAAATGAAAAAAGCTCCCGCGTGGTGGAGCAAATAATTCGCCCGACCGGACTAATTGATCCGGAAATAACCGTAAAACCTACCTTACACCAGATAGATGATTTGATGGATGAAATTGAGGCAACTGTGGGCCGGGGTTACCGGGTGCTGGTGACTACTTTGACCAAAAGAATGGCTGAGGATTTGTGTGATTATTTTGCCGATGCCAACATGAAGGTAAGGTATCTGCATTCAGATATAGATGCACTGGCCCGGATGGATATATTGCGAGAACTGCGGGCCGGGGTTTTTGATGTATTGGTCGGCATCAACCTGTTACGAGAGGGCCTGGACCTGCCGGAGGTGGCCTTGGTGGCTATC
>JBDKUD010000053.1:0-10934 GCA_039679805.1 Syntrophomonas sp.
TAATGCCTTCAGCACGTTCCCAAGTACTTTTGCCTTTCAGATTGAACTTGCCGTATTCGGTAACAATGGTGTAAGCAATAGAGCGGGGGACAGTAACAATGGTTCCAGGGGAAAGTCCTGGCGCTATTCTGGATTCCAGAGATCCATCTTTTTTCATTATTGAAGAACTAAGAGCCACATAACCACGGCCGTTTTTAGAATCAAATGATCCCAGTATAAAATCTAACTGCCCTCCGGTTCCGGAGATATGGCGGCCCATTGACGCTTCAGAGGCGACCTGGCCAAATAAATCTATTTCGATAGCATTATTAATGCAACACATGTTATCCATTCGGGCAATTAGATAAGGGTCATTGGTATAATCAACCGGGAAAATAGCGCAAGCCGGGTTATGATCCAGGAAATCATAAAGTTTTTTAGTTCCCATAGCAAAAGTGTAAACGATCTTACCGGGATCTATGTTTTTACGCTTGCCAGTAATTTTGCCTGCTTCATACATATCCACAAACGAATCAACCAGCATTTCGGTGTGTACCCCGAGGTCTTTGAGATCGGATTTCGCGATCATTTCTCCTACCAGATTTGGCATACCACCGATTCCCAGTTGGAGGCAATCCCCATCTTGCATGTCTTCCAGGATCTGTTCAGCAATCTTCCTATCCGCATCGGTAGCATTGAGCGAGGGCAGGTTAAGAAGAGGAGGATTATCAGAGCTTTCCACAATAAAGTCAATATCAGAAATGTGGATAGATTCGCCGTAACCGCCCAGGCAGACCGGAAAAGAAGTATTGACCTCTACTACTTTAATTTTTGCGCTTCTGTTAACACATGGAGCCAATGAATTGGAGGTGCTGACATTAAAGAATCCATTCTTATCCATGGCCGTAACTGGTTGAAAGGATACATCTACCGGAGTATATCCCCGGTCATATATAGCCGGGCCTTCATGATAGGCGATAGGAATATAATTACAGAGGTTAGCTTCTTGAAGTTTGCGCGAAACCCCGGAAAAGTGCCAATCATTCATTATAAACGATTTTCTCTCCGGGTCTGCTTTGCATACTTCGGGAAGCCAGCTCATGGTAACTAAACGAATTTTTACATCTTCTAATTCATCTTTGCGCTTTGCCAAAGCTGCGTCACAGTCTCTTGGCTGGCAAACAAACTCGCCATATTGTACCCAATTGCCTGATTTAACTAAGCTAGCCGCTTGATCGGCTGGGATCAGCTTATTTTTATATTCTTCATAATAAGAACTCGAAGTAAAAGCCATTTATTTAGCCTCCTCATAATTTTGGTTACAAAACGATTAAGTTGCTGACTTTAAACCAATAAAATGTTTCACCTCCTTAAATCATTCTATTATGTTAAACATGAGCACCTGGAATCGTCCTATGCAATATGCATACCAGGATAATATTTTGCAGTTGGATGCATTCATTGATGAAAAAGAAAATAAAAAATAAAATAATGTTGGATAGTAGAATATAAGAGAAGTATAGATATATATTATTTTGGGGGGGTCGTGCGATGGAAATCATTATTGACGGGCAAAAAATTGAAAGTATTCCTGGGGAGACCTTTTTGCAAGCTGCGCAAAGATCAGGCATTTATATTCCCAACCTCTGTTCGGCTAATGGTATATGTTCCGATAAAGGATTATGCCGCTTATGTACTGTAGAACTGAAAACCGTAAGGGGTGTTCAATTGGTGGAATCCTGTACATATCAGATTTCGGAAGAAATAAAGGTAAGAACTTCTTCGCCGCTTATTGAGGATATTCGTCACAGTATGATCAATCTTATGATTGGCCGGGGTGATATTACTCCGGAAGGACTTGCCGATATGATTAACGCTACTCAAACAGATTCCAATTGTATAAATATATCCAATTATATGACATCTAACCTACAAGAAAATAAATTATCGAACAATATGTTAGAAGAAGGACTGGAGGAAAATCCCCAATTAGCTTATATCATTGTTGATAAGAAAAGTATTATTCGGGATATTAACCAGACTTACCTGGATATTATGGGAATAGAACTCGATGATGCACTAGGCAAGCATGTACTGGAAGTAGTACCCAATACTGAACTTTCGGAGATATTGGCAACAGGACGTACTGACCAAGCTGCGTTTTGGACTATTAATGGTCATGACACAATTGTCAACCGAGTACCGATCATCAGGGATGGGGAAATAATAGGTGCTTTGGGGTACAGCTTATTTTTGGACATGTCTGCCGCTCGAATATTAATGAAAAAAATGCAAGAACGGGAGAAAGAGTTTAACGACTTCCTCCAAGGATTATTGGAAAATCCTTATTTAGCCTATATAATTGTGGATTGCGAAGGTTATATTACTGCTATTAACCAGGCATTACTAGATATTTTAAAGTTAGATAAAGACGGTGCTATAGGCAAGTATATTACGGAAATTTTACCCAATACCGAACTTCCTGATATATTGAAAACCGGGAGGATTGACCGGGCGGAATTTTTTACGGTCAACGGACGGGACACCGTTGTTAATCGTATGCCTATAACCCGGGAGGGGGAAATTATTGGCGCAATCGGGTATAGCCTTTTTCTCGACATGTCGGGAGCCAAACTGCTTACTAAGCGGTTGCAGGAAATGGAGAAGCAACTTAAACATTATAGAGAAGAGATTAGCGATATATATAGGGCCAGATGGATCATAGACGACTTGGTGGGTAACAGTGAGTCTTTCTCATGGATCAGAAATGTAGTTGGGCGCATGTCTTTCACAACCTCCACGGTTCTTATAACGGGAGAAAGCGGAACTGGTAAGGAAATTGTTGCTCAAGCTATACACAATTCCAGTCGTTTTAAACATGGTCCGTTTATTCGCATTAATTGCGTGGCCCTACCCGAAAATCTTCTTGAATCTGAATTATTCGGTTACGAGGAAGGCGCTTTTACCGGGGCCAAGAAGGGCGGTAAACCGGGAAAATTTGAGCTGGCAAGTGGAGGCACCATATTTCTGGATGAAATCGGGGACATGCCTCTTACTATGCAGACTAAATTACTGAGCGTTTTGCAGGAGAAGGTTATTGAGCGGGTTGGAGGGACTAAACCTATTCCTATTAATGTACGAGTTATAGCGGCAACTAACCGCAATCTGGAGAAAATGATTTCAGAAGGCCAGTTCCGAGAGGATCTCTATTATCGGTTAAATGTGGTCAGGCTGGATCTACCGCCTTTGCGCAACCGGATGGAGGATTTGCCATTACTGGTAGACAACTTGATTTATCGTATAAATCAGAAGCTGGGCACAAATATTAACAGTGTCTCTGAACAAGCTATGCAACAATTAGAAAGCTATGAATGGCCGGGCAATGTCAGAGAATTAGAGAATATTTTAGAGAGAGCGGTTAATCTAGCTTTTATGAACCAGGACTCAATATTAAACATTACTCATTTCTCTTCACTTTTTAAGTCCTCTTTAGCAGAAAGAGTACAACTGGAACTTAAAGAATCGACTCTTCCGAATACACTAGAAAGAATAGAAAAGGAAATGATCGATCAAGCCTTAGCCAAAACCGGCGGAAACAAGAATAAAGCGGCCAAAATGTTAGGCATCCATATTTCAGCTCTATATAGGAAACTGGAGAAATACGGAAGATAAACTCAAAACTGATTCTGCTGCCAAAAGCATAATTTCTTTGCCCCACATATGCTTTAAAAAGCATTTTGAGCACTTTATTAAGGCAAAATAGCCCTTATGTTATAGTTCTTTTGGGATCAAATTAGTTTTTGCAGTGGAATCAAAACTAAATTTTTATAATTATTTTACTTAAAAACTTTTTTGGGGTGGTTATTGGCCAAGATAATCATCAAAAGCCTTTGTTTATAAAAAAAACCTCCGTTTTTGCAAAAACTTTATTAGACACGCCCAATATCCTAATATTTCTGTAGGTTTTTTGTCGAAATTAATTACCAGCGTCCTTCGCTTCTGAAACTAAAATTCTCTCCGAATAATATCTCCTTGGCTTCTTTGAATGCAATCGCTTAAAAAAACCTCCGTTTTTATGAGAATAATATTCTTAGCTGTTTTTCCCACACATTTGGCTTGCCAGTTCGACCTTCCTCCGTTTTTACATGGCATCTTCTATATCCAGAATTAATTAAAAACCTTCGCTTTTTTTCCAAACTCCGGGATTTACTTAACATGGCACGGACTTTGCAAATAAAAAGGACATCATTAGCAAATTATTTTTTTGGTAAGGGGGTGTTCCACAAGGATCAGAAACCATGTTGTTAGGAGTCAGAAAATATAAGGGAGGTTAACAATTAATGAATATTGATAAAATCGCCGTACTCGGCGCCGGAACCATGGGAACCGGAATAGTATGGGCATTTGTAAGTGCCGGTAAAAAGGTTATTGTATATGATATCTACGAAAGTGCAGTAGAAAAATGCATAGCCAATGTACTAAAGGGTCTATCGAAAGCTGAAGAGAAACAGCAGGTGCCCGCTGGAACCGCTGCTGCTGCAGCCGAGAATATTAAAGGAACCACTGCACTGGAAGATATAGCCGATGCAGATTTTATCCTTGAAACAGTTTTGGAAAAGATGCCTATTAAAAAGGACGTCTATGGAAAACTGTCAGGTATTATTAAAGACGAAGTAATTGTTGCGACAAACACTTCAGCCCTATCTATTACTGAAATCGCTACATCCTACAAAAGACCAGATAAAGTTGTAGGTATGCATTTCTTTAATCCCGCTCAGATAATGAAACTTATCGAAGTCATAGCGGCTGCCCAAACTTCCCAGGAAACTGTTGATGCAGTATTTGAACTTTCCCAAGCAATAGGTAAAAAGCCGATCCAGGTTAAGGAAGGTCCGGGATTTGTGGTCAACCGGATTCTAATACCGGGAATTAACGAAGCAGCTTTCATATTGTACGAAGGCTTAGCCAGCGCTGCTGACATTGACACGGCAATGAAACTGGGTGCGGGTTGGCCTATGGGACCCCTGCAATTGGCTGACCTGGTAGGTATCGACATCGCTCTGGAAGTTTGCAGCACCCTTTTTGAGGAAACCGGAGATCCCAAGTACCGCCCTGCGCCTCCTCTGTTACAGTATGAACGCGCAGGCTGGTTGGGAATGAAGACTAAAAAAGGCTTCTTTGATTACAACAAATAGGGTTCGCGAGAAACGATATTAATTATTTTGTCAAAGAATAAGAGGAGGCATTTTTCATGCCCTACGATAATGTGATCCTTGAGAAAGAAAATAATATTGGAATTCTTTATATAAACAGGCCTAAAGCCTTGAACGCACTCAATATTGCAACTATTCGTGAGATAAGCAGAGCCTTAGATGAAGTAAAGGAAGACGACGAAATCAAGGTCCTGATTATTACCGGTTCAGGTGACAAAGCCTTTGTAGCCGGGGCTGACATTTTGGGTTTCATGGGGATGTCGTCGGCCGAAGCTCGCTTTTACAGCGACGAAGGGGAAAAAACCTTTCGCAAACTGGATGTTTTAGATAAGCCTGCTATTGCAGCCGTCAATGGTTTTGCATTGGGCGGCGGTTGCGAACTGGCTTTGGCCTGTGATATCCGCTTGGCCTCCGATAATGCCGTATTCGGTTTACCAGAGGTTAGTCTGGGCGTTATTCCCGGTTATGGCGGAACCCAGAGGCTGCCCCGGTTGATTGGAGAAGGCCGGGCCAAGGAGCTTACATTCACGGCGGGAACCATTGATGCAACGGAAGCCTACCGGATCGGGCTGGTAAACCATGTGTATCCCCCTTCGGAATTGTTGGAACAAGCTCGTAAGATGGCCAAGAAAATTATGAACAATGCACCCTTATCGGTCGCCTATGCAAAACTGGCCATTGGGCAGGGATTACAGGGAGATCTGGATAGTGGTTTAAGAATTGAATCCAACTTCTTTGGTCTATGTATGGCTACTCAAGACCAAAAAGAAGGCACTCAGGCCTTTGCTGAAAAAAGGAAGCCGCAGTATAAGGGCAAGTAGCCCTAGACTCAGATCTAAATATTAAAAAGATTAATATAGGGAGGTTACTTTAATGAATTTAAATGAAGTCGTAATGGTTAGTGCTTGCAGGACCCCCATTGGAGACTATGGTGGATCTCTAAAATCTATGAGAGCTAATGAGCTATCCAAAATAGCCGCAGCCGAAGCGGTCAAAAGAGCCGGTATACAATCTTCACAGGTAGATGAACTGGTTATGGGAATGGGCCTTATGCAGGGTAATGGATCGTTGCCTTCACGCATCGTAGCCATGGGAATTGGTATGGAGCATAGCTCATCTGCGTGTACGGTACAGCAGAACTGCGCCTCTGCTATGCGGGCAACCGATATTGCGGTAGGCAATCTAATGCTGGGCAAAACCGATATAGCATTGGTTGTGGGGGTTGAAAGCATGAGTAATGTCCCTTATCTCGTGCAAAACGCCCGCTGGGGTTATCGAATGGGTGATGGCAAACTCCAGGATGCTATGCTTTCCGATGGCCTGGTCTGTCAACTGGCCGGCAGCCACATGGGCGGAACAGCTGACAATGTTGCCAAGAAATATGGCATCAGTCGTGAAGAATGCGATGCATTAGCCCTGATCAGCCACACCCGGGCTGTAAAAGCTATAGAAGAAGGTCGCTTTAAAAGGGAGATCGTACCGGTAGAAATACCCGGTAAAAAAGGCAAAGTCACAATTTTTGATACTGACGAACATCCGATTCGCGGCGCCAGCATGGAAACCATGGGCAAACTGCCCACGGCTTTTAACAAGGACGGAGTCACCACTGCCGCTAATGCTTCCGGCCTAAACGATGCCGCATGTGCAGCAGTATTAATGACTAAAAAGAAAGCTGATGAACTAGGACTCAAGCCCTTAATGAAACTGATGGGAATCTGCTCCGCCGGCGTAGATCCCTATTATATGGGTTTGGGCCCGGCTGTAGCTGTTCCCAAGGTTCTTAAACAAGCGGGTATTAAATACGGAGACGTTGATTATTGGGAAATCAACGAAGCCTTTGCTGCCCAGGTTATCGGTGTCAAGATGTTGATGAAAGAACAAGGCATCGATATGAACATGGGCGACCTTGAAAATTACGGTAACATTAACAATAACGGCTCTGGTATCGCACTGGGTCACCCGGTAGGATGTACAGGCCTTCGTATCCAGGTCAGCCTTTACTATGAAATGGAAAGGCTTGGTGCCACTGTAGGCGGAGCTTCCCTTTGCGTAGGCGGCGGGCCGGCAATGGCTTGTTTATGGACCCGGGATATTTAATTTAGTTAAGCAAGCCCCCTTATATATTTTTTTCTCACCTGAGAGACGTTTCGATCGTCTCTTCAGGTGGACCTTTTCCAAAAAACAAAAAATAAGGAAGCCCCTCATTCCAATCAAGGAGTACGAGAGGCTGCCTTATAATGAACGGAGGTTCACTATGTCTGCTAATTTTGCCTATCAGAATACGAGGGATTTTGAATTTATTTTGCAGGAATGGCTGCCGACTGAACAGATTTTTTCGTACCCTCATTTTGCCGATTATTACTCAAAGGAAGATATTAAATCGGTTCTTGCTCCGATTCTCAAAATGTCCAAGGAAGTTGTAGAACCAACCAACGAAGATGGAGATAGTCATCCAGTTAAACTGGAAAATGGCAAAGTAACGCTGCCGCCCACTTTCGGTCCTCTTTTTAAAATGCTTCAGTCTGAAGGCTGGGGTACAAGCAACATTGACGAATCCGAAGATGCCATGGTTCTACCTCACATCCTTCATTCAATGGTTTGGGAAATGCTGCAGGCTGCCAATCCCACTTTTGCTCCTTATATCGTTCTCACCAGCGGCGCAGCCGGCCTTATTCAAAGCTTTGCTTCTGAAGAAGTAAAAGCTTTATTTTTGCCTAAGATGATGGATGGAACCTGGACTGGCAGTATGTGCCTGACAGAAGCCACCGCCGGATCGGATGTGGGTGATATTCTTTCCAAAGCTTATCCCACGGAAGATTCTCGCATATTCAAAATCAAGGGCAGTAAAATTTTTATCACTGGTGGTGACAATGATTTTACCAATAATGTTATCCACCTTTACCTGGCTCGAGTCGAAGGCGCCAGACCTGGAACCGCAGGAATCTCACTATTTGTGGTGCCCAAGCTCTGGATTAACGAAGACGGCAGCCTGGAAGACAATGACGTAATTACCACCGGTGTGGAACATAAGCTGGGGCAGCATGGCTCGTGCACTGCAGCCCTGGCCATGGGTGAAAACGACAATTGCCGCGGCTGGCTTCTAGGGAAAAACCCGCTGGATAATGACGGGGTTGGAGAAGGAATGGCGCAGATGTTCCAAATGATGAACATGGCTCGTATGGAGACCGGTCACATGTCCCTTTCTTGTATTGCCAATGCCTTCTACAATGCCCGCGATTATACTAAGGAAAGAATACAAGGACGATTGATGACTGATCCTAAAGCGGGACGCACAACTATTATCAACCACGAAGACATCAAGCGCACACTTTTAATGGGTAAGGCCCATGTGGAAGCTATGAGGGCTATGTTATATAAAACATATTTTGCCTTTGATGTTCGTCATCATGATACAGATCCGGAAAAAGTAGCCAAAGCCAACGAACTGATAGAAGTAACTACACCTTTATGCAAGGCTTATCCATCCGATGAAGCCTGGTGGCTTATCGGGGAAGCGATTCAGGCTTATGGCGGCTATGGCTACTGCGAAGAATATCCGGTAGCCCAGATTGCCCGTGATGTAAAAATCTACTCTATTTGGGAAGGAACTAACTTCATCCAATCTATGGATTTAGTAGGACGGAAATGGGGTATGAAAAAGGGAGCGGCCTTTGCAGCCTTTCTTCAGGAAATGAGAGATTTCTGTGAAGCTAACCAAGGCAACCCTGACTTTGCCAGTGAATTTGCGGTACTAGGCCAGGCCCTGGATAGCTACGCCAAAATCCAAAAGGCCATGTCCGGCTACATGGGGGATAAGAAAATCAGCATGATGCCCTTGTTGGCTCGCCGTATTCTGACCGCTACATCCCAGCTTTACTGCGGACGTTTGATTCTTGATCAGGCTCTTCTGGCCAATCGCAAAGCCCAGGAAGTGGGGCCCAATCACTATGATTATAACTTCTATGCGGGCAAAGTGGCTTCTGCCAGATACTACTTGATGAATGTGGTTCCCAATGTACGCACCACGGCCGACATTGTTGCCGCTGGGGATACATCGGCACTGGATGTTTTAACCGAGTCTTTCGACTATTAGACTGTGCCTGGCAACAGAGGTTACACCTTGTTTTCTTCAAGACACTGCCCGCATATTTCATGTGCGGGCAGTGATGTATATATCTGAAGTACTCTGGATTCGAGGGATGAAAGATATGATAAACACTCAAATTGCAGAAGCGATTAAAAAGATTGCTCCTATATTAGTCAATAATATTCCCGGAGGAGCCATTATTGCCATAGCTGATAAGGAGAAAATAGTGTACAAAGCAGCCTCAACTGCCTTTAATATACCAAGTTTAAGTGAAGGCATGCCGCTTAGAAAAGGAAGCGGGTCAGTCAAGGCCATGGAGGAGAGACGGCAAACTGAAGAAGCAGTTCCCCGTTCAGTTTATGGCACCAGGGTGCGTATAACCAGTCTGCCGATTATCGATGACGATGGGGTACATGGTGTCCTGGGATTTATTTTGCCGCGTTTACATCCGTTGGGTAGAGCATTTTATGATTTTGCCCCTATTATTACAGAAATGTTTCATGAAGGCGCCTTTGTTTATATGACCGATTTAGATAAGGTTGCAGGATTGCAAGGATCTGCTAAATTCGATTTACCGCAATGGAAGATTGGAGATGTATTGAGTGATAACACCATAGCACGGATAGCCATAAAAGAGAAGCGAATGTTATCGAAGGACATTGATGCCAGTACATACGGCGTACCGGTTAGGATAACCTCCTATCCTTGCTTTGATGAGGACGAACCTACTAAAGTGGTTGCAACATTTGGTATGATCTTGCCAAAGAAAACCGCAAGTGACCTACAAGAAATGTCCTGTAGATTAAGTGAAAGTTTAAATGAAATATCAGCGGTAATTCAGGAGATGGCAGCATCCGCCTCAGAGGTATCGTGTAATGAAGAGCAGCTAAATACGAGTATTATTGAAATTATTAAAGCTTCAGAAAAAATTACCGAGGTTTTAGATTTTATCAAACAGATAGCCGATCAAACAAAAATGTTAGGATTGAACGCCGCTATCGAAGCAGCTCGAGCTGGGGAATCAGGCCGTGGTTTTGGAGTAGTAGCAGAAGAAATTCGAAAGTTATCGGACGAATCGAAGTCAACTGCAATAACAATCAACGGGTTTATTAATGAAATTAAGCAGAAAGTTGAAATAGCAAGACATAATAGTGAATCAACACTACGTGCAAGCCAGGAGCAAGCAGCAGCCAGTGAAGAAATGAGTGCAAGTATTCAAGAAATAACAGGAATGTCCGAACGACTAGGCAGGATTTCGGAAACTTTATAGATATCCATATTCATGATAATTCTGCTCTGAAGGCTGGCTTTTAATCTGAAACAAGTCAATGTCGGATCGTAAAAGAGTAACTGCCTGATTATCTAATAACCACCGCAGGAGCTTTAAGCGTGACTTAGCGGCCACAGAACTGCCTGAGATTCGCTTTCACGATCTTAGACACGGTCACGCCACAATGCTACGGAGCTTTATTTTTAATTGACCGTTAAAATCAATAAACTAAATATCAGAAAATAATTAAGGGGCTGTAAAGCCCCTATTTTCCTATGGTGCCAGAGGTGGGACTCGAACCCACACGCCTCGCGGCACACGATTTTGAGTCGCGCTCGTCTGCCAATTCCGACACTCTGGCTGAAAAGTATTATTAATAAGCAAA
>JBDKUD010000308.1:0-3760 GCA_039679805.1 Syntrophomonas sp.
ACAAACTTAGAACGCTTGAAAATGGAAAGAGTCTTATCTTTAGGAGTGAAATTAACTTTTAAACCTCTGTATTTTGGCATAAAAAATACCCTCCTTAATTTTAGTTAAGAAAGGTAGTCCGTGTACCTAAACAGGTCAATTATTTATTACTAAGGTCTAAAAATATATCGGAATTTATGGTACGCCTGAGAGGAATCGAACCTCCGCACCCGGCTCCGGAGGCCGGTGCTCTATCCACTGAGCTACAGGCGCATATTATATTAAGTGCATAAATGATTATAACAGAATGTTGTTAGCAGGTCAAAACTTAACCGGAAATATCTTTCTGAAAATCACGGTCTGACGCAATTTTCATATTTATCAGAAAAAGCGTTAAAGCTGAAAAGGTAATAAGTGCGGCAATTTTATAGACCGAACTGTTTGCATTTATGTAGGCGGTTGTAAATGGGAGGTGTTTCTGGTTGAGAGAAAATATAAAAGTAAAGATACTTACCGAGAAGGCTATTCCCATCGAAAAGCAAAGGTTCCTAACGGTGGAAACAAAACCACCTGCATAACCGGCTTTTTCCCGGGGCAGAGCCCCGAAAATTGAGCTGTTATTGGGAGAGCCAAACATGCCCATACCAATACCCAGGGCGATTAAACCACTTATTATTTTAAGATTATTTAGATTTGGACCCAGTGAGGAAAATATCAGGTAAGCTATGGTAAGCAGGGAAAGGGAGGCTGGGATTATACGGGTGGACCCCAGTTTATCAGAAAGAGTCCCTGCCAGGGGTGCAATTATAGCCATGGTTACTGGCGGAATAGTCATTAGCAGGCCAAACTGGTCAGGTGACATATGAAGTATTTTCTCCATATAGAAGGGCATTAAAAAGAAAACTGACATTTGTGTGCTATAAACCGCTGCGGCCATCAAGTTTCCCTGTAAAAAGATATTGCTTTTGAAAAGGCTGAAATCAAGCATGGGGTAACGGGTATTTTCTTCAAAGAACCAAAAAATTAACACCAGGAAGATAGAAATCATGAAGATAGGCGCATCGATACCATTACTATCTGTTAATGAAAAAATCATAGTTATTGCCGACAGGGCAAAGAGACCTATTCCCACAGTATCATAGTCACTAATAACCAGGTCCTGTGGTTGTGCAGGGAGATATTTTCTGGCTAGCAAGAAACCTACGATTCCGATGGGCACATTTATCAAGAATATAACCGGCCAACTAAAATGCGCCACCAGCACTCCCCCCAGGCTGGGCCCAGTCATGTTGCCTATTCCTACTATGCTTCCGGTTAATCCCAGAGCTTTTCCTCTTTCTTGAGACGGAAAGGTATTGGAAACTATTCCTATTCCGGTAGCCATCATCATGCTGGCACCAAATGCCTGGGTAACCCGGGCGAATATAAGAAAAAGCAGGGAATTGGAAAGACTGCAGATTAATGATCCAATACTAAAGACCAGGAAACCCCGGGTATATATCTTTTCACAACCAATCTTATCCCCCATCCGCCCGAAAAAAAGTAATGAGGATGTAATTACCAGCATATATGATGTGATTACCCATTGAACTTCTGACATGGTAACTGAAAAATCCCGGGCAATGGTGGGATTGGCAATATTCAAAATACTGCCGTCCAGGGTAGACATGAAAATACCCATACATATAATAATGAGGACTTGCCATTTAGTATCAAACTGCAAGGCAACATCTCCCTTCCATGATGATAGATAATGGCAAATAGAATGCT
The DNA here is from genome assembly GCA_039679805.1 of Syntrophomonas sp. GTDB lineage: Bacteria > Bacillota > Syntrophomonadia > Syntrophomonadales > Syntrophomonadaceae > JBDKUD01. Next base: position 1,750 of record JBDKUD010000308.1, read on the forward strand.
TTGTTCTTCTATATAGATTATTGTCTTAATGAGTATAAGATTCCTGATTTAAATACTAGCAGATTTGACAAGCTAATGGGATAAAAAGGAAGCGATATTATAGAAACAAAATAAGTGAAGCTGGTTACAAGTAGGTGGGTTAGAGAGCATATATTATTTGCTATAAACTAAGCTGATAATAGAATCAGTTAGTAGTACGCCTGCTTGTTGAGCTGCTTGCAGTGAATTTTGCTCAGTACCAATTTCAAAAAGAAGTCCGGTTGGGTACAGGTCCTGATTATAATCACCATGACCCATAAATATTCCTCTTATAAGCCCGGGATGTAAAGCATCAAGTCTATTCTTTACTGCTTGTGCATATTTAAGGGTAGTCTTCATATTAGGATTGGATCTACCTACTACGATCATTACCCGAGCTGTATCAATTCCGTTGACCGTAGTTTTATAAGCGCTTAAAGGAGCTGAATCACGATGAACATCAAAAGCTGCGTCAGGTTGTTCTTTGAGCAGCTGTATTACGGTACGCCGTGAACGGTGATAGGCGTTAATATCATGCGGCCCATGATTGGCATAGCTATGGGTTACACTAATTCCTGCTGCGCTGAGGGAATCTGTCATGGATGCTCCCACCTTATATACATCACCATTACCTGGTTTAGAGGCTGTTCCAGAAGTCGGCACAAATGATTCATCTGAATGACTATGATAAATAACCATATGATGGGTTGCCCCAGCCTGAACGGGAATACTCTTGGAAAGGTCGTAAAGGGATATAGAACCCGGAGTGAACTGAATAGTCTGGCTTGATTTGGCACTTTTTATTTCAGCTACTGCATTATTACCAGTTACTTTGATTATTTTATAATGAACATTTTTTTCGTTAATGTATTCATCATCAATGTGAATAGGCAGTCCGGTTTGCAGTATTATATTGCCTTTGGTATCTCTAATAGTAGCATACGAAGCTTTTATTTCCTCATTATTTCCATAGGGGCTGGGCTTGGAATAAGGAGTCGGTAATACTGTATTTAATATATAGGCTCCAACCATAATCAGGATAAGGATACCAAAAAATAAAAACATGTATCTTTTATTAATGTTATTCATAAAATAGAACCGCCTTTTCAAAATTATCATTAATATTGTGTGAAAAGAGCGGTTCTTATATTCAGAAAATTATATTTACTTTTAGAGATTAGTATCCCAACTGGACAGATAATTCTGTTGCTCAGAAGTTAATTCATCAATTTCAATATTATTTGCTTTCAATTTAAGATAAGCAACTTTATTATCAATTTCCTCAGGTACCTTATATACATGGTTACCGAGTTTATCCCGATTTTGAATTACATAAAGCAAAGACAACGCCTGCAGAGAAAAACTTAAGTCCATGACTTCGGCTGGATGTCCATCGCCAGCGGCCAGATTGACCAGTCTGCCCTCAGCCAGGAGGTAAAGCTTGCGGTTGTCGGGCATTACATATTCTTCAATATTGTTTCTGATTATCCGGGAACTTATGGCTAAATGGGTTAGGCCTTTTTTAGATATTTCAACATCGAAATGACCGGCATTAGCCATAATAGCATTATCTTTCATTACCATAAAATGCTCTTTACGTATTACATTTATATTTCCAGTTACCGTAACGAAGATATCACCTGTTTTTGCTGCTTCCTGCATGGGCATAACTTCGAAACCATCCATTATGGCTTCATTGGCCTTAATGGGGTCAATCTCGGTAATAATAATTCGTGCTCCCATACCCCGGGCGCGCATTGATACTCCCTTGCCACACCAGCCATAACCGACTACCACTACTGTTTTACTGGCTACTACCAGGTTGGTGGTACGATTGATTCCATCCCAGACCGATTGACCGGTACCATAGCGGTTGTCAAAAAGATATTTCATATATGCATCATTAACTGCCATCATAGGGAAAAGTAAGGCATTATCATGGTCCATGGCATGGAGGCGGGCTATACCGGTAGTAGTTTCCTCACAACCACCA
>JBDKUD010000275.1:0-3632 GCA_039679805.1 Syntrophomonas sp.
AAACAACTGCTCCTACCGTATATAGAAGTCCTCCTGCTACCAACCAGCCTAAACCTGCTTCCGGAAGACTATGCATGAGCGGCCAAAAGGCGATGGCTACCATCCAGCCCATTAAAACATATATAGCGGTAGTAAACCAGCGGGGAGCTGTAAACCAAACTATAGTTAAAATAATACCGGTTACAGCCAGAATCCATATACTAACCAGAAGACTAATACCCCAGGCTTTAGGCAGAGCTATTATACAAATCGGAGTATATGTTCCAGCTATTAAAACGTAAATCATCATGTGGTCTATCCGGCGGAGAATCGAGTTAACTTTTTCCGAAATATTTAACAGATGGTAGACAGCACTGGCAGTATATAGAAGAATAAGCGAAGCACCGAAGATTGCAAAAGTTACTATATGTTTAACCGTTGCATAGTGCGAGGCATAATAAATTAACACCAGAAGACCAATGATGGAAAACACAGCACCGGCCAGGTGGGAGAATCCGCTAAAAGGGTCCTTGAGTTTGGAACGTTTAGAATTAAGGTTGGTATTTAACTCTGACATTTTACAATTACCTCTTTCATTTTCTGAATCTAATTTTTATCAAAATCTATTTTAAATATAGTATTGCATAGACGGATAGACGCGATTAGGTGTCTTTTGGCAGAAACCAAAATTTGTAAAATACTATCTATTATTATATACCACTTGCTATTATAATCCAAGTTAGGGTCGGATGATAAAAAGTAATTTAGGTTGATATTAGGGTAATAAATAGGAGGGAATTATGAGAAGAGCAGTTGAGATTTGTCCACATGTATATCAGGTAGGGGGGAATAGCCTTTCTTACTCCGAAGATTGTTGCGTATATCTGGTTACCAGCCAGGAAAAGTCAATTCTAATAGATACCGGTGCCGGTGCCAGCGCCGATTTAAGTATGGAAAATATTGCTGCTGCGGGGATAAATCCCGAAAGCATTGGACATATAGTTATTACCCATGGCCATATTGATCATATCGGGGGGCTGGAAGCCATGACTAATCGGTTGGATGCTAAGGTTGCAGCCCACCAACTTGAATTACCTGCAGTTGAAGAGGGCCTTCCACAGCTAACTGCTGCTAATTGGTATGGGGTTAACTATCAGGGAGTAAAGGTGGACATTGTTCTGAATGATCCTTTTGAACCTTTGCAGATAGGAGATTATCAGTTGCGGTTCGTGCACATTCCAGGTCATACCCCGGGAAGCATTGCTGTTTATGCTGATATCGATGGCAAAAGGGTTCTATTTGGCCAGGATATCCATGGTCCGTTTAACCGGGAGTGGGGGTCAGATATTTCCCAATGGAGAGCTTCTATGCAGAAGTTATTAGACCTAAGAGCTGATATCTTATGTGAAGGTCATTTCGGTATATATTCACCGGCCAATGCTGTAGAAGATTATATTCAGGGTTATTTAAAAAGGATTAGAAGATAAATACTAATGTTGTAAGGCAGGTTTTTTATCAAGCCCGGTGATGAACCTGGCGGTTAGAAGATTTAAAAAGGCAATTACTCCTGCTGCCAGAAATACCCACTTAAAACCAAAACTTACCCAGAGGAGACCGCCCCAGAAGGGGACTGTCATCGATACGGCATGATCCAGGGTTAAGCCCATGGATATGGTAGGACCAATATCCTCTGTATAGTCGATAATCCTATACAGGTAAGTGCTGCGAGCGATTCTAACTGAGAAAAGTACCTGATCAGTTATATAACAGGCCATAGTGGCAATACGGGCAATCGGGGCGGTAAACCAACCGGGAGCAAAACCGTATAGGATACAAATGAATATCAGAATTAATGATTCAACAATAATAATGGGCCTTTCACCCAGGGCATCTATGGCCCGTCCCAGAAGCGGTCTAAACATAAAACTTAATAGGGTGCCGGTTAAACCCAGCAGGGCAAAAGTTGGTACCTGGCAATGATACATCTTTATAAGTACCCAGGGAGCAAAGGTTAGAAATATCTGCTTGCGGGCACCGAATAGTACACTTAATACATAATAAACCAGGTATTTTCTTTTAACAATTATGGAACGTTGTTTCTTGAGGGGCTGGGGTTTTATTAAATATAGAGATATGGCAGCTAAAAAAGCACAGCAGCCTGCTATAGCAAATATTGCTGGAAATGAAAAATGAAACCGTGAAGCACCAAAGTATACTATAGTCATTCCGGCCAGGTTACCCAGGGCTTCCATCGAGCCCAATTGCCCCAAAAGCCGGCCGGCGTGGCCTTCTTCAGCCAAACGCAGGCCAATTACAGACGATACCGCCATGAATAAATGCTGCCCGGTGCTCCATATAATCATCCAAATAACCACTGATATCATATCCGGTGCCAGGTAACCTTGCCCTAAGAGAGATACTCCCACCAGTAATACGGAAATCATAGCTATTCTGGTGTCAGGTAGGAAAAGAAGAGCTGCAAATATAAATAATACTAAGAATCCAGGCAACTCGCGCGGGAATTCCAGGCCTCCCCGGGCTACTTCTCCAATATGGTGAACCTGGGATAGATAATTATTAAATGATGGGTCATAAAGTCCCGAGTAAATCCCCATCATAAGAGTGGCAAGAGCAAAAAGGCCCAAGGGTGCCCCGATTTTTTTTAAGGTGTTCACGTTGTTACTCCTCTAGCAGATATACTCCAGGTTAATTGACACCAATCTATTGTATCCCTAATCATAATTAATTAAAAGGATATAGCGAGTAGTTGGTTTACGCTTGTAGCACTTGGGGAAAAGTAGTAAAATCCTATATATTATTTTGAATTTGTCATATGTTATAGATGGGGAGGTTGATGCAGTGGGAGCAATTAGGATCTATGCTGATAATGCCTGCGACCTGGACCAGGAAGTTCTAGAAAAGTATGGGGTGCATTTGTTATGCATGCCTGTAACTATAAAGGATAAAACTTACCGGGACAGATTAACTATTAATCCATCGGAGTTCTATAGATTAATTGAGGAGCCTGATGTTGTTCCTACTAGTGCGCAGATTACACCGGTGGAATATGAGGGTGAATTCAAACGGATAATTGATGAGACGGATGATGAAATTATTTATATAGCTTTTTCGTCAGAGCTGAGCGGTACCTACCAATCCGCCTGTATTGCTCGTAATATGGTTGATACCAGCCGGATAACGGTTATTGATTCCAAAAGTGCTTCTGTCGGCTATGGGCTTACGGTAATCAGGGCGGCCCAGGCAGTGGCGGCGGGTAAAAGCAAAGCGGAGATAATTGCGGAGATTGAAGATAATATTAATAAGATGCAACATATTTTTATCGTCGGGAATTTCGATATGCTTAAAAGAGGTGGACGGGTGAGTGCTACTTCTGCGGTTGTAGGGAACTTACTTAATATTAAACTTATTTTGCATTTTGTAGATGGTAAAATTATTCCCCTGGAAAAAGTGCACGGTATGAAAAAGGCTCGTAAGAGAATGCTGGAGCTCATGGAAGAAAGGGGTTATCAGCTAAAGTACCAATTAATAGGTATTAACCATTCCAATGATTATGAAGGAGCCCTGGAACTCAAGAACCTGATAGAAGAAAAATTCGGATGTAAGAAATTCATTATTTCTGAAATAGGGGCTGC
>JBDKUD010000001.1:0-10771 GCA_039679805.1 Syntrophomonas sp.
TTTATTTCCGGGTCCAATCCTTTATGTACTGAATCCCGCATTACTGATAGCTCGTCACTAAGCCAGGCTTCAATCTTTTTTCTATCATTACCTGAACTCTCTACTTCAGCCAATAGAGCTATTTCATCAATATTCTTCTGTTGACTTTGACAGAGTTCCAGAAGCTGTTTCCCATTGCTATATTGATACATAATGTCCCTCCAATTGCTAAATAGTTAAATGTCCACAAGTGTTACACTTGTTATATCCGGCAGTTCCCGCAATTTATTTAAAATGTGCTCTTCAACCCTTTGATCATTCTCTATTACCATACATGCCTCACTTCCTCTTAATTGCCGGAAAACTTTCAGAAAAGCAATATTGACTTCATACTTTGATAATATGGAGCTTACATGGGCTACTACTCCTGGGCGGTCCAGATGTTTGGTTATGATAGTGGGATATTGCCCATTGAATTCTACATGCATCCCATTCACAGAGTTGACCATAACTTTGCCTCCGCCTATTGATGAACCTATTAATTCGCAGGTTTCTGCCTGATTTCCCTGAAGGACAATTCTCACAGTATTGGGATGGACATTGCCCAAATCGGCAGTATGAAAGGAATAGCTAATACCCATCTTATCGGCAATTGCAAATGAATCACGAATACGTTCATCATCAGGAGCCATTCCCAGAACCCCTCCCAGTAAAGCTTTGTCAGTGCCATGGCCCCGATAGGTTTCAGCAAAAGAGCCGTGCAGGTAAAAATCCACCTGACTGAAATTTTCACCGGAAATCTTGCGAGCTATTTTGCCCAATTTCACTGCTCCAGCCGTATGGGAACTTGAAGGTCCAATCATTACCGGACCCAATACATCAAAAAGCCCTACTTCCATACGTTAACCTCCTGCATTAATATCTTGCTCTAATATTAAATGAACTATTTATAAAATCAAATATAAATGGCAAATTATGCCTGCTTAAGATGTATCCAAAGCCAGGCCATTCCGGCAATACACGCAAAATGTTTCACGTGAAACATTTAAGGTGGTACCCAAGAGGACTATTATGTTGAAAACTTATAATTAAGTGTTTTTCTAAAGTATAAAGAATTAGTATTCGGCATAAATCGAACTTTTTTTTATACAAGAAGGAGGAATTAAATACTTTTTTTGGTACTTATATAATAATGGGCAGAATTATCTGCTAATAGCAAGTTAATAGAAATAAAATTTACTGAATACATCTTACGCGAGCTGGAACCTGTGACCCCGGATGATTAGGCAATAATTTTCAGGGACAGCCAATGTGGAGGATCATAAAGCCGGATTCATTTTACTAACAATATATTACGCTCAAAACTGCGCGTAAGAAGCAAATATATTTTAGCAGTAAGCTGAGGGTGAGGAAAAAGGTAGGTGACGGTGATAGATAAAGAATCAAATATCCAAGATAACAAACCTCAATCTTATGAGAATGTGTTTAAAAATGATTTATTACAAAATGAATATACTATTTGGTCCGGAAAGCCAGAATTAAGTGTTAGATTTACTAAGTCAGATATATTTTTAATTCCATTTAGTTTATTTTTTTGCCTTTTTGCGTTTTTCTTTGAGTTTGTTGCTATAACTGGAGTGATAAATTTTGTGGCTATTGGAGACAAGCGAAATATTATTAGTACGATGATATTTTCCATTTTTGGCTTGATATTTATTTATTACGGCTATTATCTTTCTTTTGGAAGATTTAAATATAAAATAAGAAAAAATAGTAACACATATTATGCCTTAACTAATATGAGAGCTTTGATTTTAAACAATGCGGAAAAAAAGATTTTAAAAAGTAAAGAGATTAATACTTTGAAAAATGTTTTAGTCTTTGGAAAAAAGAACAATATAGGTTCAATTTTTTTGGGAAGTTCAGCTATATCCAAAAATCTTACTTTTAATCAAAAATTTTATGGAAATTCAGGTTTGGATTTTTTTATTGATAAATTTTTTACTGGAGAAGTATTTGTTTTTTATGATGTAGAAAATGTTGATAATGTAGCGAAATTAATTGAGTCGATAAGTGGTATTTTGCAACAATGAAGAACCGATTTTTTTAAATATTCTAGCTCCCTGACAAATATGTTAAATATAACTTCCCATCCAGAAGCTTACTATTATCTTTATCAACCAGGGCAAACCTTTACTGAGCAAGGAATCATTTAGAGGAGAAAATGATATGATTCGAAGGCCTTTTTTTATAATTTTTCTTGCTTTTACAGTTTTATTAACTGGATGTTCATTCGGAAAGGATAAACAAGCTTTTAAAATCTCTGAAATAATAAATATCCAAAATATAAAATCAATAGTAGTTGTTAAAGGGGACATGATCCGTCAGAATGGCCGCACCACACAAAAACCTGAGGAAAGAACAATTGATAATAAACAAATCCCGGAATTATCATCTAAAATCTCCACTCTTACATTTAATAGATTAACAGAAGAACAAGACAAAGAGTTTTTAAACAAAAGATTTATGAAAATGAACATGTTAGAAATGCGAATTTATGGAGAGTATTCCCCTGAAATTAAAGGCTTACTGTTTATCTGGCCGGACGGGTATATTTATTCAGCCGATATTAAAACAATGAATAGTAGTAAAAGAACCATTGGTTACTTAGCTAAGTCAAAACACCCTGAAGTTTATAAATGGCTGATTGAAAAGGTTGGTTTTGAATAGGTCATAGATAAAACCCATTGTTACAGCTTCACTATTTAATAGTGGGTTGCATATGTTCATTTGTGAAGAGATAAAGTGGACAAAGAGGGGAACATATTGGAGCTTAAATATGTTGTGGGGGGTTACATAATATGGTCTATAAAAAACTGGCCCAAAAGCTGAGCTTTTGGAAAAACAGCATTTATATTGGGATAGTTCTGATTTTGTGCGTTACATCATTAATTGCTTATAACTATGTTGAAGGGGTACGATTTGATTCACAACGGGCTGTAAAAAGTAGCCGTTATGTCGATGGAAAATCTGTTTTGCTTGGTTAAGTAGAAATAAATTTATACAAGGTTTTCTTCTATGAAAATGATGATAAGTATCGCACAATAATTACGGAGAAGTCATATTACGTATGGAAGTTAAACGGCAATTCGTTCTGGGCTAATAAGACTGATGATAAAGTTAAGTTGGTTGGTTGGTGCAGTATGACTGAAACTGATGGAAGAGGGTTAACTGCAATTCCGGTACAGAGCTATGATAAACAAGTGGCATACATTGAAATGGGGCCGGGGGATGTTAGAATTAAGAAAGATATCGCTTATGGCAAAACGGCAATATTCGCATGGGATAAATCTATTCTTGGGAATGATTTAAATGCGGTTGCATATTCCAGTGATGACAAGCCACTGTATAAACTCGGATACGAAATTATAAACAATCATTTCAATTCGGACGAATTAAGGTGGCTCCCTGTTGAGTAATCTACTGTAAATATACTCCCTATTTGAAAAATAAAGATTCAAATACCCATTATCCATATAACGAGAAACTACAAAATTATCAACATAAGGAAGTGTGACAATGCCAATCGTTACAGTGCAGATGACCAGCGGCAGGGATAGCAATGTGAAGCGTAAGCTGGCTGACGAAATCACCAGGTTGCTGGTGGTCAATCTGGATGTTGAACCGGAATGGGTTACCGTGTTGTTTCAGGAACTTGATCGTGAGAACTGGGCGACTGGCGGTCAGCTTCATAGTGAACGCTTTGGACCAGGCTGCGGACGTCAGGGTGTTAAATAAGCTTATAATAATATTTATCTTTGAAAGAAGACAAAAAGATTAGAAAAATTTTTTGTATTGGTTTTAATGGTGTGAACTTATACTTAAGCTTCCAATGGCTGATTATGAATTCGGGGCAAATTATTTTGAAGGAAAGTTCTATCCGCAGAACGGCATCTGTTAGGAGGGATCAATAATGCTTGAAAAAGTACCGACTCATGAGGAAATGATTGCTTTGCTTGGACAACCGCTGTTTGAAATTTGGCTTGAACTGTGTAATTTGATTGAATCAAAATATGATATGGAAAGGCTTTGGAATAATGGCGGCAAAAGGTGGACATACGAGTATAAATATCGCCGAGGCGGTAAGTCTCTATGCGCTTTATATGCCAAGGAAAATGTTTTTGGCTTTATGATTATCTTTGGAAAAAATGAAAGAGTCAAATTTGAAGTCAATAGAGACAATTATTTGCCGGAAGTACAGAGAGTTTACGACGAATCTACGACCTACCACGATGGGAAATGGATGATGTTTGAATTGAATGATACGTCTCTATTTCCAGATATGGAAAAGCTGTTACTAATTAAGCGAAAACCCAATAAAAAATAAACTCCAATTTTCAACCAGAATATGAGCCTGGGGATTAGAAAAATTACATCTTAGGCATAACATTATCCATTTTTGACTTTGCCCAATATGCAAATAATCAAAAGCTACTCATAATGGCGTTTATAAGATATTAATACTGCACATCTGTTAATTATGCGTCACATCTCGGTAGTAAAACAAAAATAGAACGTGCCTCTCAAATCGTATTCCTAAGTACCCCGATTAAAAGTAAACTTTTTGATGAGTTTTACATATTAAAAAGATTTATCAGAACGTTTGTAACGAAAAGCCGCGTATACCGTATTAATTTCATAGACCAACATCAAAGGTTACCGGGATGCACAAGGAGGAATACGAGGATAGGGGAGGTAAATAAAAATAGGAAAAGGTAGAAGAATACCTACGTTGATTACTGGACTATAAAATACTGGAGGCAATTACAATTTCAAATAAGCTGAACGATGTCGAACTCAACCAGGCTTCCGGCGATCACGGACAAAGATACGCGTATTACACAGTCTGCCATGATATCATCATCCTGAAATTAAGCTCAAGGATTTATTAAGATGAGATTTTACCGGGAGGACAACTATTATATGAATGCTAGACCATACCTTCGGATCGATTGTTTTTCCGGAACCGGGAACGCTTTGACCGCATGTCGCTGGATTGCCCAGAATGCCCGCGACCGGGAAATGTCAGCGCATATCCAGACAATTGATCGCTTTGATTGTCATGCAATCAAGAAAGCTCCCGATCAAGCTCTGCTTGGTTTTGCCTATCCTACTCACGGCTTTGCTCTTCCCTGGTTCATGCTAAAGTATATCCTCTTTTTCCCACGGGGCCGTAATGCCGTGTTCCTGCTGAATACACGGGCCGGTATGAAAATTGGCAGTTGGAACACACCGGGCCTTTCTGGCTTGGCTCTCCTGCTCCCTATGATGATTTTGGCTCTAAAAGGCTATCGAATTAAAGGGTTATTGTCCGTGGATATGCCCTCTAACTGGATTTCCGTTCACCCCGGCCTGTTCCCCAGTGCCGTTGAGTTTATCATGCATAAATGCCATACCAAAGTTGATCGCTTTAGTGCCAAAATCTTGAGTGGCCACCGCAGTATACCGTGGTATTTCCTTGTATTTCTACCACTGGATCTGGCGGTGAGTCCTATCAGCGTCCTATATTTAGTTTTGGGCCGTTTCTTTCTGGCTAAGACTTTTTTTGCTACGAAAAAATGCAACGGCTGTAAAATTTGCAAGGATTATTGTCCGGTTGGGGCGATCAGTATAATCGACGATCGGCCCTATTGGAGCTTCTATTGCGAAAGCTGCATGCGCTGTATGAATACGTGTCCCCAGCAGGCCATCGAAACCTCACATTCCATGGCTGCTCTAATGATTGCTTTGACCACTTCGCTACCTGTTTCATATTATTTATCAGCCTTTGTGAATGAAACTGGACTGTCATTGGGTGACTCCGCTCTCTATATATATGATCGCGTACTTACTTGGCTGCTGACCCTGACTATCATCTATGTTCTCTATATTCTGATGTTTGCACTGCTTCGCAACCCCTTGATTAATCGCTTTTTCGTCAATACGTCACTGACATACTACTGGGCCCGCTACAAGGCCCCGGGAATTGGCCTTAAGGACTTCAAACGCGCAAAACCTCCATCTTAATTCAGACAGTAGTTCTAATACTGATAATGGCTGATACCCCATTCAGGGCTTCAGGAAGGAGATTAAACAGGGCAGATACTTCGGGCAACTGCAAAGCCACAATAAAAAGGGTTGAACGAATCAAATAGACAAGGTTTAAAGAACTCCTCGGAGGATTTATGCGAATTTAGTATGGAACAGCATTACTTGATTAATAGCACAGTGCGAGCATTATCGGCTGCTTGATGTACACAAATCAATTTCCCGTATATTGAATATACTGTTAATTACGCAATACTCGTAAGTAATTTATGGCTAGGAGGCATGTCAGTTTTATGAATATGTGCACGAGACTAAAGGAATTACTAAATAGCGGTACCACCTTGGTCATGCCCGATGCATATGACCCAATTAGCGCACGCATTATTGAAAAATCCGGGTTCTTGGCTGTTCAATGTTCGGGTGGCAGCTATTCAATCAGCGCATGTTATAAGAGTGAAGCCGATATTATGTACCAGGATAACCTTGAACAAACAAAAAAAGTTGTACAAGCAGTAAACATTCCTGTCATGGCTGATGGTGAGGATGGTTATGGTGACGCCATGGCAATGGATAAGACAATCAGAGATTTTATTTCTTTAGGAGTTGCAGGAATCAACATTGAGGACCAAATAATAAGCGGAGAAGGCCCTACTCGTATCATTGAGAAAAAGGCGATGATAGAGAAAATCATTGCAGCCAAGGAAGCTAAATATGCAGCAGGGAGTCCAGATTTTATTATCAATGCTAGAACTGATGCCCTGAAGGTCACCAATGGCAGGAGTAGGAATCGCGAGGAAGCTATAAACAGGGCTAATGATTATTTAACAGCGGGAGCCGATCTTGTTTTTGTGGCTTATGCCAATACCCTCGCTGAAGTCACAATACTGCAGAAAGAAATACAAGGGCCTTTAAGCATAGCTGCTGGCCTACCATATAATATTAAAGAGTTTTCTATTAATGACCTCATTGATTTGAATTTGGCTAGGGTGAGTTTACCCATGCTAATGATAAATTCTTCTATACAAGGGATGCTTAAATCACTCAGTAGTATTAAAAGATCAAACAGCTTTGAAGAGATAATCAATAATGAACTGGTGTGCTCAAGTGAAGATATTATGACTATACTAAATAGGCAGTAATTTCCTGGTTACAATTTTGGTTATCGACATCTTTCAATTTTAAGCAAGTTGCATTCTTAAATGTCAATTAAGTTTCTCGGATTTTAAAAATTCACTCTACTAGTTCTCATTGTTAAGTGAAAATCAGCTTTCTGTCATGGATTGTCATAGGGAAGGAGTCATTGATATCCTTTATTTTAATTGTGTTTGGCATTGTTTCGGAAAATAACAACAGTTTTATAACATAGGATTATATTTTGAAAAGAGGCAGATATGATAAAAACTAATTTGACGATTAAAGGTATTCCTGCAATTCTGTGGGGAGAGCCATCAGAGAAACTATTTATTGCTGTTCACGGGAACATGTCAAGCAAGGAAGATGATGTCATTGTGATCTTTGCCGAAGAAGCAATTGACAAAGGGTATCAGGTGCTTAGCTTTGATTTGCCTGAACATGGAGATCGAATAGGTGAAGATTATACTTGCAAGGTTCAAAATTGTGTTAGTGATCTTACTTCCATTATGGGATATGCGCAAACTATTTCAAGTAATATAAGCTTATTTGCTTGCAGTATGGGTGCATATTTCTGTTTGCTTGCATATAGAGATTTGCCGCTCGAACAATGTCTGTTCCTATCTCCTGTTTTAAACATGAAACGCATAATTAATAATATGATGAAATGGTTCAATGTAAGTGAGGATAGATTAAAAGCTGATAAAGAAATTGAAACGCCAATCGGACAGACACTATATTGGGATTATTACTGTTATGTAAAATCCCACCCTATCGACACATGGAACAAGCCAACTGCAATTCTCTATGGTTCAGATGATGATATTTCTGAGTTTGATGTAGTCTCTGCATTTGCAGAAAGATACCATTGCATGTTACAAGTGTTGAAACATGGTGAGCATTATTTTCACAACGACCAACAACTAAGTTATTTTAGACAGTGGTTGAAAGATAACATATTTCCATACTAGGGGAAACTTCTCATAAGGCTGATAATCTAAAGCTCTAGTAAAGACCAGTAGGCTAATAATGCGCAGTATGTTAAAGATGCGCAGTAAGGCCGTAGAAACTCGTCCCAAAGATTGCAAAAGGAAACATGCGGGGTGTAACAGGATGGATGTAATTAACTTTTGTTGCGAAAGATTAAAAGATATTTATGAGGAAGTTTTTCAAATCAAACAAAATCCATTAACTCAAAAGAATCTGGGCTGGTTGGCCAAAAAATAAGTAATAGTCTTTCTGAATATATTTTTAAGAGAATATTATATATTGGTTTGCTGCTTATAATGTTTGCAACTACTTATAACGAAGCAAACATTATCGCTTTTGCAGCACTCGTTGGCTTAGTGATAATAATAAAAGATAATTATAAAATATATTTAGATTTAACTGCGAAAGATGGTTTAAGTTTTAGTGGTACTATTGTTAATGCTTACACACAATCTGTTTTCAATGCTTGGGGGGAAAAGTATTTAATGGAGGATTTTGAGTATTTACTTGAGATAGAAACAGACGATGGGAACAATGTTAAATGTGCTTCAAAAATGGTAGCGCTATTACCAGGAGAACGAATTGAGAATGCATATGTAACCAAGAGAACGAATTTATTAATCTATTGCCATAAGCCTCGAGTTAGCTCGAATGACCAGTAAGAATAAGAATTGTCGCGGGTGTCGCGGGGACGGGTGTATTTACATCCTTAATTCAAGAAGGCGTATATATCACTCGATATGCTCTTTGGCTTCCAATTATCCGAATTATGCAAACATATTCTTGAGTTAACCTTATTAAGGGAGGGCTGGGAATGGAATATAAAGAAGCCGTGAAACGGCTTGCTCCGTGCGGATTAGATTGCTCTCGTTGTGCTGATTATGCTGGTGGGGAGATCCAGGAATTGAGCACACGGTTGTTCGAACTCTTAAAAGGGTATTCTCGTTTGGCAAAAGTGAAAGAAGAGATAAAGCCAGTGCTCACTGGCTATCCCCAGTTTGAAGAGATACTAAAATTATTTTCCCAAGCTGGTTGTAGTGGATGCCGGGGGAATAATGTGCTCTGTCCCGTTGAGTGCGCAGCTGGCTTATGCAGCAGGGAAAAAGGATTAGATTTCTGCTTCCAGTGTGAGGAATTTCCTTGCTCTAAGAAAATAGACATTCAAACCCGGGAGCGGTGGCTGAAATTTAACCTACGAATGAAGGAGATAGGAGTGGAGAAATTCTATCAGGAGCAAAGCAGATTACCGAGGTATTAAGACATTAGCAAATATATTTTAAGTCGAGTAAATCTGGGAATAATGAAGTAAATTTATTATCTATGGAGAAAAAAATGAAAACTTTACTTTTTTTAATCAAGGGTTTTGAAACAATGGAATTCAGTGTTTTTGTTGACGTTATGGGATGGGCGAGAAACGATTTTGGACTTGATGTTCCTATTGTTACCTGTGGATTTCAAAAGCAAGTTATAAGCACTTTTAATATCCCTGTATTAGTAGATAAGACGATTGCTGAAATTAATATAAATGATTATGACGCCTTAGCAATACCAGGTGGTTTTGAAGAATTTGGATTCTATGAAGAAGCATTTGATGAAAGATTTTTAAATCTAATAAGAGAATTCGATGCAAAAGGTAAAATTATCGCTACAATTTGTGTTGCTGCTTTACCACTTGGTAAAAGTGGTGTTTTGAAAAACCGTAAGGCAACTACCTACCATTTAGGAAATGCACGACGCCAAAAACAACTAAAAGAATACGATGTAGACGTAATCAACGAACCTATTGTAGTTGATAAGAATATAATTACTTCTTATTGTCCAGAAACTGCACCAGGAGTTGCATTTAAGTTATTGGAATTATTAACGTCCAAAGAACAAATGGAAAAAGTTAAAAATGCCATGGGATTTTATTAAATCATGATAAATAATCAACCTATTAGAAAAAATTGATTCCCGCCTTCTTAGCTTGGGAATGCTGAAGTTTTCGTGGAACCATATAGACTTTTCCGTCTTTCTCAAAACGAGTCCCGGTCTGCTTGAAATAGAAGGGTACTCCCGCCTGCAGACATTGTCGGCGAATATTCAGCACCCATTCATAACTGCAAACCCGAGCGCTGTTTCCAGATTCACCGCCAACCGTTACTTCTTCAATTTCGTCTGTTAAATAAGGGGACAGGTTAATGGTTCCCAACAGAGGTTCGCAGATGATACTCTTATGCCGGATTGGTTCAGCTAAAAAGATGGGCAGGCGATAATCTGCTCGATCCTGATTTTCCACTGTGCAGCAAATCGTAACATTATCGTAGCCACTATCCCAATCATAGGGCAGACCTATATGGAAGCGATTGATGCGTTTAGTAATTATGAAGAAGTTTAAGTCAATCCGGGTACGAATCATTTTCCATACTTCAGGCCGCCACTCATCTGCCTCCTCAAGAAAAAAATCGGAGGATAAACAGGTATAGACTGTTTCTTTTCCGGACAGCTTGTATTCTCCGGCTCTGTTACGCTTTAAGGGGAGATTAAAGTTGCCCGTTTTAGAAACAATGGAGCTATCTTTCCCATGTTGGGCATCGATCCGGTA
>JBDKUD010000380.1:0-37090 GCA_039679805.1 Syntrophomonas sp.
GACTTCATTCTTGATGTGTTCAATCAACTCCCTGATCCTGGTCACGGTCTGTTTGGATTCGTCAGACAGTTTGCGTATTTCTTCGGCCACCACCCCGAAGCCGCGCCCTACTTCTCCGGCCCGGGCAGCTTCGATAGCGGCGTTTAGACCCAGCATTTTAGTTTCTTCGGCGATTTGTTTGATGAAGGCCAGGACTTCACTGATTTCATCAGCCAGGTGGTTAACTTTGTTTATCTTATTATTCAGGCTTTGTTCGTTGAAATTGATTTCCCCGGCGGATGCAGCCAATTCTTCAATTACAGTAGATATCTCTCCCAGTGCCTGGCTGAGGTTGTCGGACAGACTGCGCAGATTTACCGCGTTGGCCTTGGGAAGGGCTATACCCAAGGTACCTACATAGGTGTTGTGATCATCGTCATCGGTCATGGGGTAGCTCATTATCATAACTGGAACACCGTACACCGAACTATCCAATTCTTTGCTAACCGGTTTTTTGGTTCTAAGGGCTTCGGCAGCAACCGATTCAGGTTTCAGGATAGTGCCCGGCTGAAATTCGGAAAGGCCGAATTTTTCAGATGGCTGGGTATACAAGAACTTTTTCAGGTCGGTTATGTAAAGGTGGCCGCCTTCGGGAAACATGCTGGCAATAACCGGGGCGAAGTCCTTAAACGCACCGGCTACCGGGTGCAATCGCGGCACCAATACGGTTAATGCTCCAACCGTCTCTGAGCCGTCAATAATTGGATAGGAATAGGTCAATAAACGCATTCCATATACAGCGCGAGGGATGGTTTCCGTTGCAGGTTTTCCAGACCGAATGGTCTGCTGGGTGGCGCTGCCTTCCCGGGCCGAGGTGCCTACCTCAATAGCCGCAACATCAAAAGTCTGAGATGCTTTCTTCCAAGTAATCTGCCCTTTGCTGTCGCTCAAGGTAAAAATGGCCCCGCCTGACATCAAGTCCGCTAAAATACCGGCAAATCCTTTTACAGCTTCTATAGAATCCGCGCTAATGAAATCCATAGCGACCTCCTTAATGAAAATACTGGATAATTGATTGTGCACTATGAGACAGTGCCGGGGGAGATAAACACTTGTTCGGCCTCTTAGCTATTCCGTAAATATGGACTATGGACAGCTGAAGCCGCGAGAAAAGATTTAATTATTTAGTTATTAAATAACCTATTTAGTATTATAACCTATAAATTAATAATGGGTAAAAAAGCGTTTTTTAAAACATTTTGGCGTAAAGGTAGGAGCGTTGTAAACATATTGCATATGGAAGTCTTGAGGAGTACAATTACCTTGATTAAGATGAAAATATTAAGACGATTTTCGTAAGCTGGAATATTTTGCAGGAGGTTAGAAAAATGTTCGGATTTATTGGAAACATTGGCCCGTGGGAGCTGGTCTTGGTCCTCTTGATCGCCCTGATAATCTTTGGCCCAGGTAAGCTTCCCGATGTCGCCAAAGGTTTAGGAAAGGCGGTCAACCAGTTTAAAAACGCGTCCAGCGGAATGCAAAAGGAGTTCCAGGATGCCCTCAAGGATGAACCGCCGGTTGAGCCAGCCAAAACAGTGGCGACCGATCCCGCCGTAGCCAAGGCAGTCAGCACCGGCGATCCCGAAATTATCAAGACGGCAAACAGCACGGAACCGGAAGCTACCAAAGAGTCAAAAGAAGAACGTGCTGAAGAACCCAAGACGGAAAAATTGAATTAAGTTTAGGTTAGAAAAAATCTGATCACTAAAAAGCCTGTTTACGCGTTAAACGGGCTTTTTATATTGATGAAAACAATTTAAGGGAGATGCTGCTTGAATTATTGGCACGGAAATTGCATAATAGTTAATATCATTAATTTAGTTGTTTAAGCACATTCGCGGCAGGAGACAAGAGAGGATGATCAAGGTGCTAAAGAAGAAAGTTGTTGTAAAGGACCCCCTTGATGAATTGTTTGGCAAGGAAGGGATTATTGTAGCTGTAAAATCCCTGTCTAATGACAATTCGGAAGAGGGAATGGTATGTAAAGTCCTGGTTGGGGATAGTTTGAGCGGATGGCTGCCTTATCAATCGCTTGAGCAGGCTGTTTTGTCAAACAAACAGACCGCATGAAAACATGGTTAATTCGTCGAAATTGAAATAGAACCCGGTCCAATACAACAGGTTTATCCAAAGACATATAAATGATTAATGTTGCAGAAAAGCCACGCAGGCAGTTGTCTGAGGTAGTACATGAGGCAGAACTGCAATGACAATGATAGTGTTAAATCCCGAGAATAAAAGCCCGGAGCCTTAAAAAACAGCTCCGGGCTTTTAAAATAGGTCTTAATTTACGTGGATGAAGAGACTATCTGGCAATCCTGCAACGCTACATCTCCTGCCATACCACTGCAGGTACCTTTTATGGTTATAGTTTGCCCATTGCGAAGTCTGTTCAACTCGGTTACTTTGGCAGGGTCAAAAAAACAGGCGGTGCTTGATACGGCATCAAATCCGTCCATGGACAAAAACAACTTGTTAGCATAATCCTTACCCACTTTGTTAATAGGGCCGGACACTATGAGCACTTTGTCTTTGTATTTTGTATTGGCCAGAGCTTCATTGGATCTGTATTCTATGCAGAGCTGATATGAAGTGATGCTGATTTCTTCGTCGGCGGCTCCCTTGTCGTCTTTGGCCGGGCTGCTGCTTGTGGACGGTGCTTTCTCCTGGTTGTTCGACTCTGCAGCCTTCGGCACCACAGGGGAGGGCCCTGAAACGTTCTCAGTTCTCAACAACGCCGGGTTGTATGCCACGTAGACCAGCCCTGTTCCCAGGACGATTATTACCAAAGACATACCCAGAACAAAATGGGGAATGTTGCCCAGGGTTTGCTTCTGCTCGTCAGTTCTTGAACTTCGCCGATAGAGCTCAAAACCCAGTCCCAGGATACCGGCTGCTATGCTTATGAAGCCTATAATAGCCAAATAATACATCCTCCTTTAGCTGGATGACTTTAATATCATATTCACTTTATCGTTACGAAATCCTTCCAATGTGTAGAGATTTATAAGGACTACAATGGTTTTAACGCTTATATAAAGACCGGATTGGATTCATCTCCCCAGTGACTGCTGAAAGGATAGCTAATTTTACGCGGGGGGGGGTAATGAATCGGTATAACGGGCATGATATTTAAATCAGGCTGATAGAAATTCAGTCATCCGAATAACCTGAACTTGGAGCGCTTAAGAATAACATGAAAGAATATCGATCTCCTAATATAGCTCTTCTGTGGTCCCTTGCTATACCCGGCTTTGGTCAAATTTACAACAAAGACTATTTGGTCGGCGTGCTGCTGGTAGCACTTGAGTTTTTAATCAATACCAGGGCCAACCTTAACCTGATTATTTTCTACTCTTTCCGAGGTCAATTCTGGCTGGCTGGCCAGAGCGCAAACCTGCAATGGCTGCTTTTTTACCCCTGCGTATATTCCTTCGCAGCATGGCACGCCTATACCCAGGCCCTTCAGAACAATCGGGACGAAAACCGGAATCCTGTAGAAGTGCAGATTCCATCGTTTACCGGGCAATTTATCGGGGCGGCTGCTGGTGGAACCCTGGGAGTAATTTATTCTTATTATATTGGTCCGATTCTCGGCGGGCTTGTGGGAATGGGTTTGGGATACGTCGCCGGTTTGGTTTTCGAGCACCTGCGACGAAAAGCGGATGGGGGACATGGGAGACTAAATGGCAACAAAAAACCGGCCTGATGTTCGCTCAGCCGGTTTAATCTCTGCAACTGTATTGTCTAAACAGCTTCCGTCTGGATGTATTGCCTGGAACACCAGATCTCCAGCATTTGATAAAGGGTGCGCCAGCTGGCCCCACACAAGCCGATAGGGGTCCAGGTAGGCAGAAGGGTGTCTTTGACCAGAGCGGCTCCCTTGGGTGACTTGAAGACTTTTCGCCAGCTGTTTGACCAAATACCGCTGTCCTTAAAGACTATAACAACTGTATCCCAATACTCTTTAGGATCGACTCCTTCATCCTTAACGAATCGTTTGTAGGCGGTTCTCAAAACCCCGGCAAAAAAAGACGAGGTAGTTACCACTACATTGATATCCTCCTCAGACAAGATAGCTCCCGCGTAATACCTGAATTTGGCATCAACAAAGCCCTCATAGCCCCCAGGGGGAATCAAGTATAGGGTAAGATATTCCAGGATATCGTGGTTGAACATTGAATCGCTCCCTGCTTGAACAGCCGTTTAACAAATATGGGATAAACTACCTACCAATATATTATATGTTTTTACTACAAAGCTCAATTACCCAAATGGACCATTTTCTAAATTTTTGTGCAATTTTAAAAATTAAATTATTTTCGGACAGTTGCCGTCATTCTTGAAGTTGTTTTACAGGGAGCAAGTCTTCATGCTCTAACCTGATGGTTATAACAGGAACTAGAGTGCCTTTATGTACTTAAGATGCCTTTAGACCGGGGGATAATATGAAAAAGGGACATAAACTGCTGGAAAAAGGCTCGAAAAATTCAGGATTCAGCTATTGGTATTATAGGCGATGGGTATGCAATACAAATCAAATCGCAGGTACACCGGTAAAGTACTTATTTATTATAAGTAAGGGGAAGTAGCAATTAAGAGGGTGATCATGAGAAAGGCAAGAACAAGTAGTCAACTCTCCAGCACCTCCCGTTTGGGCAATGTAGTCCTGGCCGAAGGTTTAATGCCCAAAAATAATAATCGTGTTAAGGCAAACCTCTCAAAAATAAACTTACTGATTAATACAGGTATCAACACTCCGATTATGGTGTAAGTTAGACTCCCTTGCATAATAAACTTGTACAGTGCTTCGTTTAACGGGATGTGCATATACATTATCGGCATAGTCCTATTGCCAATAGTGGTGGAATACTTTGAAGATATTTTGGATATTGCGCTTGATATGCCGCATAGCACAGTGGTCATGGTAATTGGAACTACAAGGTCTTGTATGATATGAGTGTAATTTAAATACTTCAGATCTAATTTGTAAGAATAGCATCCGTTCAGGTGCAAAATAATGAGAAGCAGCGGCAGCAGGCTAATGCCGACACATTGCCCGGGGGTTATGGTTTTTAAAAAGTTTTTACCGAAATAACCAAAGGCATAATAACTTAAAGTTATTAACGCAACATCGGCGTTCCACGGTATCATTACAGCCATCGGGTCGATAAAATTGGTTTCAACATGAGCAAGTATATACAGAATGCCGATCAAAAATATAATGATTTTGTGGTTTTTAATTGATAAATGAAAAACCATAAAAAGCAATTCGGTGATAAAAAGACAGGTAACAAACCAAAAGACCCCGGGAAGGAATCTTCCGCCGACGAGTACGTTTATCAAATCGGCTTTTACCCAGGAGGCGGTCAAGTTATGTGTGCAATACTTTAGGGCATATTTGGCCAGGGTTGTTAAGACTAAAAATGTGGTATAAGGGATTAATAACCTCACCACTCGCGATTTAAGCCAGCTATTAAATTCACTCCAGTCTTTAACAGGTTTAAACACGTATCCGCTTAAAACAAAAAAAGCAGGCCCGAGAAACCAATAAATATAGTCATGAAGTACGGTTTCTCCGGAATGAAATACTACAATTAATACGATAAAAATGCTTTTAGTTATATCCAGCCAGGACTCTCGTTGCGCAGGCATATGTATTTACTCCTAAAGATTTGAAATCAATACTGCCGGTAACCAAATATACCTTAATTAAACTATCGAATGAATTGTTGTAAAACAATAGCAAAATAATAGTAAATTTTAGTAAATTATAGCCGTCCCGATCTTGGGCGGCTATACAGAAACGTTCCAGTAGGAAATGCTATATGAAAGGGGCGTTGAATTATTGTGAAATGGAATATATAATTATAGTCAGCTTGAAAGAATATGTCTTATTTTAAGTGCAAATGATAAAGTTCTCTAGGGTTCCGCAGTTTAGCTGGTCAGTGACCAAGAGAGAACTCACAGTTTTGTAGCTGTGACACGGAAGGATAAAAGCCTGGGAGATATCAATATGATATTTTTCAGGCTTAATTTTATGTTCTGCAGGAGAAAAACATGGCTTGGATATATTTGATAATAGCAGGAGTTTTTGAAGTCGTATGGGCGATGGGACTTAAGTACTCCCATGGATTTACGAAATTACTCCCTTCGTTGATTACTATGGGAGGTATGGTAGTCAGCTTTTATTTATTGTCACTTGCGGCTAAATCCATCCCAATTGGTACAGCATATGCTATTTGGACTGGGAGTGGTGCTTTAGGTGCAGTATTGCTGGGTATTTTCCTTTTCAATGAGCCTATCAGCATTTTGCGAATTGTATTTCTGTGCTTAATATTGGTTGGAATTTTAGGACTAAAATTCACTTCTGAATAGCTATGCTCCTATCCGTGCATCGAAGTATGCGCTCCAACTTACCAAAGCAAAGTGGATGGGTCGCTCCGATCGGGGAGTAGACCATAAAAGACCTTGCCTCTTAAATCGTAGTAATCCATAATTTTGGTAATAAAAAGTATATTGAGGAGGGTTGGTAATGAGTCAGCAAGATGAGGAATCAGTAAAAAAGGAGCAACTAAGTGATGCGGATTTAAGCAATGTTTCTGGAGGGTGGAAGGATTCGACGGAGACTACAGGGGGAATAAAAAATTAGTATAATTGACTCAAAAAGGAAAATTGAATAATTAAAGTTAACAGGACCAAATGGTAAAGAATAGCAATGCATTTGAGGGGAGGCCGAAAAATGAATGTCAGCGTTATTCTTTTTGACAATTTTGAAACCCTGGACGTCTTCGGGCCGGTTGAAGTACTAGGAAAGTTAGAAAATTATTTTACAATTGAGTTTTATTCAGAAAAAGGCGGCCTGATTCGCAGCAGCCAAAATGTTAGAGTGGAGACACTGCCATTATCGGATATAAAAGAAGCCGGTGTTTTAATGATTCCCGGCGGCATGGGGACCAGAAGCGAAGTGCATAACAAGGAATTGATCGAGTATTTAAAAGAATTGTCTATTAACGCCCAATATGTCTTAACAGTGTGTACAGGTTCAGCATTGTTGGCCCGAACCGGACTGCTGAAAAATCTTAGAGCCACCAGTAACAAAATAGCCTTTGACTGGGTGGTGGAGCAGGATCGCGAAGTTCATTGGATAAAATCAGCACGGTGGGTTAATGAAGACAAGTATTACACCTCATCCGGAGTCTCGGCGGGGATTGACATGGCCCTGGGCTTTGTCAGCGATGTTATTGGAACGGGAGCCGCGGAAAAGATAGCCCGGGGTATAGAATATATGTGGAATGATGATAAGGATAACGATCCATTTTGTCCCTGAGATATTTCTCAATAATTCCTTAATACTATTTCGATTCGCCGCTACTCACTTCAAGTTAATATAATATGATTACAGTAAGGAATAGCAAGGAAAGTGAGTAAAACAAACTGAGGTGTGTATATGCTGAACTGGAAAAGTATATAAAGAAACGTCGTAAAAGCCTGCCTGAGGATAAATAAAAACAGATCCAATAACCTAAAAACAGAAAACCCTCCGAAATACGGAGGGTTCTTAGTTTTCTTGGTGAGCCATCGCGGACTCGAACCGCGGACACCCTGATTAAAAGATAGGGTATATATGAATCGGAATACCGCAGTATATCGCAGTTTCTTGATGTTTCGTTGCAATTTTTTTCTTGATGTCTGAAAGATTTCTGATCAGGACTTTCTTTTTCATTGGTTTTAAACGGTGATTCTTAGATAGATACAACCATGGACCGGGAACAAGTTAACGACCTACTCCTCTATAATGCGCACGTGCTTTTTAGACCGTCGTTTTGGATTACACGATATCTTAACGGTCACAGTTTGGCAAACATGTACGATTGGACTTGGCGGCACCTGTGGACTTGGCACCACCTGTGGACTTGGCACCACCTGTGGACTTGGCAGTACCTGTGGAATTGACAGTACCTGTGGAATTGGCAGCACCTGTGGACATGGCGGCACCGATGGACACACTGGTGGACACGGTGGTGGGAATTGCTTATTGAAGAACCTGGTGACTTTTTCCAACTTTCTAAGGAGAAGCCATTCTTTCATAATCACCGTTTCCAGGGTTTCATTCACGACTTCATTAAAGTCTAGGACAACGTCTGTAGGGGCACATGATGATACATGCCGAATAAACTGCTGTATTTTTTCGGCTTCCGCATTAAGTAAATGAGACAAGGCTATTTCTTCCAGGGCAATAGAATCTAAAAGGTCAATAATAGTAAGATGTAAATCAGGGCGATGAGGTTGGGGTGGAAATTGCGGCATACTCAATACGAATCAACCCTTTTCTAAAGTATATTAATATTGATATTCAATCTGTTTGCTTAATGTTCAGAAAGTACCTGTTATCAACATCCAAAATTAGCAACGCTTACGTTCGAGATATTTGATTTCGTCATTAGCATTGGGGGCTGCAATTCTAAATTAATGGCAAAAAGGGTTATCTGACAAAGTATAGGCTTTGTCAAATAACCCATTATTGAGAACCTTGTATGTTGCTAAGTGAGAGGAATATCCAGGATATCTTCCAGTTTAAACTCAAGCAGCATTTCTTTCTTGAGAACAGTCTGCAAAGTCCTACGTACTTCGCGGTTCACGGAGAGCAAGCCCGAAATGGATGTTGCTGTTATAGACAGACCGGGAATAAGACCCAATACAGCCTGGAGTTTTTCAGCCTCAGTATTAATAATATGAGCCAGACCGAGTTCTTCAAATGCTATAGAGGCTAACAGCAGGTTAATAACTTGGCTTCTGTCAAGGCTGATGGTTGGAGCAATGAGCGGTATAGTAGGAAAGGACATTTAAAAACCCCCTTTAAATTTTGTACTTTATAAGTATGTTTTAAAATTAAAATAAGTTACACATTATGCATAGATTCCCTATATTTACCGAAGTTAATCTAAAAGCCGTTTAAATTCGGGTTTGAGGTATTTTATAAGATCACCCAGGGTGGGTTGCACATTTATCAGTTTTTTTATAGCTTCACGAGCCGGCAGAAAGCTATTCGAGATCACCAGCGCTTTAAGATATGCCAGGAAGGCTTGTTCCGGATTGTTTATTTTCTCATAACAAAGCCCTATATAAAACCAGGCCCTGAAACTGCCCAATCCCTTTATGCTTAAATAGTTAAGGTTATCTTCTCCCAACTGTATACATTCTTTAAAACAATCTATTGCTTCCGGATACATATGTTTATTATAAAGAATTACTCCCATATAGAATTTTAAGTCTACAAAATCAGGAAACATTTGGACTGCGGATTTAATGCCAGGCCAGGCCCCCTCCCAACTTCCCGTTTGAATTAATATTGAATACTTTAAGCTATAGAGCATCGAAGGTGGTGGAATAGTCCCTTCCCTTATGAATAATGTTATAGACTGATTAACGTGTTCAAAGGCCGCATTAAATTTTTTCCTTCGATAGTATTCCATGGCTAAATAGTAATGTGTCCAGGCATGATTCTTTTCTTCGTTTAATTCCTGCAATAATAGATTCACATTTCGCAAATATTTTTGCTTATCCTCTACCTGTGTGTCTAAATAACCGTAATGATAGATTTTTATATCTAAAAACCCCACCCGGTATTGTTCGTAAGCAGAGGAAATATTAAGCCATTCATGAATCTTGTTTTCAAATCGGAAACCCATATGATTTCTAAAAAACCTGGGTTGGGCTATTTGGACAATCTCATCATCATCAACCTTTTTTCCATAGAAATTAATAAGCGGCACCGAAAGAGCATCATAATTATCAAAGAGAGCTTGATTATTTAACTGCTCTCTATTTTCGCGGCCTACCTCTTCATCGGCATCGAGCCATAAAACCCAATCCCGGGTAACTTTATCAAGCCCAAAGTTGCGGGCATCAGCAAAGTTGTTATTCCATGCCCAAGTGAATACCTTGGCTTTATAGGACTGGCAAATCTCTATGGTTTTATCGGTTGACCCAGTATCAACAATCACCATTTCGTCGACTAAATCGATTACACTATCCAAACATCTCCTTATACAACTTTCTTCATCCTTGACGATCATGGTTAAAGACAGGCCTTTTTTGCCCTGACTCAAACGAGCACCTCCCTTTGGTCTAATAAGTTGGTCGGCGTGCATGCCTGCAAGCCCTAACCTTGCCAATTCCGAGCACTTTTTTTATTGCGATCGATCGCTCCGGGACATTAAGCTACCAGACCGGACCTCCATAGGTCTCGTAGGAGATGAGTTCACCTCCGTGTCGCAGTAGTTTATCGACCCACCATGGCGACTTCCTCTATTACCCGCTGGATTGCTGCTATATGCTCCCCGGGCGGGAATAGCTTTTTCATACCCGCCCGGGTTTGCTCTGCATTATTCTTATTTTGGAGAACTGTGCTCTAAAACTCCTATGCAGGTGCTGTATTTGCTTAAAAATAAATCGGGGTCACTTAAAGGCTTAGAGCCTCATAAAATAATAAATGAGTCTCGTATCTTCATCATATGCATCTTAAAACAAGGGAGTGCTTACACAATTATCCTTTTAGGTTTTATAACGTAAAGGTGATTGAGGAGAATGTCTATGGAAAATGATTTGACCACTACTGATGCAAAGAAACGTAATAAAGAATTTACCGTTGAGATGTTCGAAATAATCAACATCATAAATTGTCAAAAACCTAAGGCGATAATACTCTATCTTATTCCCGAGAATAATCCGCCTCAGCCCGCAATAACTGAACTTTTGGCCGAAATGACTTTCAGGGGCTATCTGTGTTTTTTATGCCAGCCGTCATATTCCGGGGGCATAGAGGTTTTGCAGGAAAACCTGATTTTAGTTCATCATGGCTTCTTGCTAATTCCAATCATAAAAAGTCTTTCGGCCGTCATATTGTCGACTCAAACCATTCATCCGGAGTGGGCTGAAAGCCTACATCACAAATTCCTTTGGCTCCATATTACTAATGCCAATACAATAGAGCCCATCAATGACCAGGCGCACTTGATTACTTATTTCCCAACCAACTTATCAACTCCCGAGCACTCTTCGTATGATAGTAAATGGGTGTGTCTCCAACCGGGTAAGGATAATCAATTCAACGTAGAAGTATTAGAAGAAAAAATCAAGTCACTCCCTGCTGGCTGGCTACCTTATGCTAACCTTGATCTTTGTGGAAAGGTCGCCGTAATGACAGCCACCTTCTTGGATTTTAGTGGAGATTATTTTTACAACGGGGGGGCTGAACGCTATTTACTTGATTTAGGTGACATTTGCGCCGAGCTGGGCAGTGAACTGGTGGTTTTTCAATACGGGCATTATCCATGGATGCGGCGCTTTAAAAACATCGAAATTATATCGCTAAGCCGATGCGGGATAAGATCTGAAGGCTGGCTATTAAAATGTGCCCGGGAATTTAATCATATATTTTATCAACAAGTACAAGGGAGAACCGCCCTTAATATTTATTCGGCCTTTTTTGAAGTCTGGCCACTGGCGGCTGCTCCCAATATAGGAATAAGCCACGGGGTTTCCTGGGATAACCCCGACTGTGATTACGAAAACGCTGCGAAGTTCTGGCTGATGAACCAACGCTATATTGAGGGAGCCAAAGCCTGTGAAGACCTGGTTTCGGTAGACACCAATTCGGCCAACTGGTTGCAAACTGTCGATTTTAATCTCAGTCAAAGAATTAAGGTGATTCCCAATTATGCCGACCTGTCAGTGTTTAAACCAAAGGAAGATTACCTGGAAAATAGAGATAAGATAGTTATCCTTTATCCCCGGCAGCTTTATGCCGCCAGGGGCCTTTATCTGGTTTTGGAGATTATGGATGATATTCTGGGAAAATATCCCGAAGTTGAATTTCACTTTGTGGGGAGAGGCGGAGGCCAAGATATCGATCAGGTAATTGACAAACAAAGAACATGGGCGGAAAGGGTAAAGTATTATCACCTATCGATGGATGAAATGCCGCAAGCTTACCAGACTGCGGACATTTCTCTGATTCCTACTGTTCACAGTGAAGGCACCAGTTTATCCTGTCTGGAAGCGATGGCTTCCGGTAATGCGGTTATTGCAACTCGCGTTGGTGGATTATCGGACTTGATAATCAATAACTACAATGGTTTTTTGATCGACCCCCGACCAGAGGAATTAAAGCAAGCTGTTATCAGTTTGTTGGAAAACCGGGAACAAATGAATCTATTTAAGATGAGGAATTCCGAAGTGGCCCGGGCCTTTTCCAAAGATCGGTGGCGGAATAGCTGGAAATCGATACTTCGAGACAAAATGGATACGGCCCTTTTAAATAATGTGGCCCATAAGCGTGTTGTCGAAATTAAGCTAGGCGATAATCCAGTCGACTACTGTAAATTGGGGGAATTAGTTACAACATTATTGAGCGACGGCGACCTGGTCTATGTTCGCACCGATAAGGAGCCAGATCCTAAATTAAGCTTTGCTCGGATTCAATGGCTTGCACCAGGTACCCCATTATTTGCTCCCTGTGATTTAACTATTGAATGGTAAGGAGAATTCAACTTGCAGGCAGATAAACCTCGAGTGCTCATAGGAACTCCGATTCGCCAAAAGACAGAAATATTATCGAACTACTTGTGGAGTATCAAGAATTTAAGCTTAGGTGCTATTGACGCTCACTATTTCTTTATCGATGACAATCTGGAGGAAGAATCAAGCCAGTTAATTGCTCACTTTGTAGCCGATAACCCGAATACGTTTCTTAGCCGGGCTCAAGATGATAGACCATATAACTGTACCGAGAGCACACATATTTGGGAGGAGGAACTTATTTGGAAAGTAGCTGGATTTAAAAACATGATGATTAATAAAGCCCGGGAAGATGATTATGATTATTTGTTTTTAGTTGACTCCGATTTAGTTTTACATCCCCAAACCCTGGACCATTTAGTCAACTTAAAAAGGGATATCGTATCAGAGATCTTTTGGACGAAGTGGGAACCTGATTTTCCGGAGCTGCCTCAAGTATGGTGCTTGGACCAGTACACCCTTTATAACAGATCAAGAAAAGAGGGCTTAAACGAAGGCCAGGTCCTGGAACGCGTTCTGCTATTTTTACATGAGCTTAAAACACCAGGTGTTTACAAGGTTGGGGGCTTAGGAGCATGCACCCTGATAAGCAAAAGAGCTATTCAATCGGGTGTTAATTTTAATGAGATCTATAATATTAGTTTTGTCGGCGAAGATAGGCATTTTTGCATTCGTGCCGCTGCCCTGGGCTTTGAGCTTTTTGTCGATACTCATTATCCGGCTTTCCACATTTACAGATTGTCAGACTTGGATGGTCTGGAGAAGTTCAGGATGCGGATTAAATGGTAAAACATTGCCATTCTTATTATATGCCTTTGTTGGTAATGTTTAACACTTTTGAATGCCATGCATAAAATATCATATATTCTGCAAATAGGTGGTGATTGAATAATGTCATTTCCAACTATTCCCCAAATCTCCCCAACCATCAGTCTTGATAGAAACCAGGTTGTCAATCTGCTTTTAGCATCTGTCGCATTTGAAGAGCTTGGTTTAGCCCATGTTGTTAATACTGAAGGCGAAAAGCTTCAAGCTGCCCTGGGAACCCTTCCCGGTATAACATCGGTAAGGGCAACCAACCTTTTAGGCTTGCTCTCTGTTAACCGTGACGTAAGGAGGACTTTGCAAACTGTTCTAATGAAAGAAATGCTGCTTGAATTTAAACTGGAGGACATTCTTGATATAACGGGAATACCATCTAATATACCACCAGGACCGACTCCGATATTTGTTGAAGCAGGTTCAGCCTGGGCAGTGGGAACTCCCTACGGGCAGGGCAATGCTCAGTATGTCACTCTAGGCCCTACAGAAACTGGAAATACTTTTGTTCTGGGACTTGGGGCAACCAATATTCCAATTGGAACCGTAAGCGTGCTCAGACAAGGCACCAATCTAATAGTAACCTTTACTACATTCTTTCCCTATGTTATGAATGAGGTGCATCTTTTGGTCAGTGCTACCATTCCGACAGTCTCCGCCCCGGGACAGTTCCCGTATAAATATACTGTCACCGATCCCGCTTTCTATTTTACGACCCACACCTTCGTCGTCGATGTAAGTTCTATTCCAGGAACTATCTATATAGCCGCTCACGCAAAAATCCTGGAGCAAATATAGCTTTGACAAGCAGAAGGACGTTTTTTTCGCTTTCTTTCGGGAAGTGATAAGAACGTCCCTCTGCAAAAAAATATGGTATAAGCAATTAACCTGTTTGGAGAGATGAATTATGGCGAGAAAGTACGATGTTTCGGTAACCTACAACCCTTATAAGCGGTTTACCAAGGCTGACATTAATAGAGATCAATTTCTTCGTAGAGAGACTGAAGAACAATACAATCTTACCGGAGAAGATAACTACAAAATGCTCATTGATACATTTGAAAGGCTTAGTGAGACCAACTGGAATGATCAAATTAAGACGGTAATTGATTTTGGCTGTGGGGATCTGCGAGTTGCCCGATTCATGGCTTCTAAATGCACAAGGATTATAGGTCTTGATGTTTCGCCCTTTGTTTTAGAAGCGGCTCAAATGAAGATTCACGAATATCATCTTTCTAATTGTTCGCTAAAACTAGCCAATGAGTTTAATGAAGAAAATGTGGCAGATTTCATATATTGTTTACAGGTACTGCAACACAACACTTACGAAGAACAGATGCAAATAGTTGACAAAATTAAATCTCTGCTCAAACCAGGGGGTTATGCTTGCATCCATTTGCCTAAAATAGAGAATAAGCCAGAGTTTCAAAACATTGATACCTGTATGTGCTTTACTAAAGAAGCTGTAGAAGCAATAGCTGAGGGTTTTATTTGGTTTAAGATTATAGAAGATTCCATTGTCGAAGGCAGGGGAGCTTATTTCTTGTGGGTACGAAAATAGATTAATAGTTTCCTTAGAAAAAGGCGGGAACCAGTCCAGTTACTGATGCCATGCATAGAATAATTAATAATCTGTATTAAAGGCTATTAAACCAGGTCATTCTTATATTACCCCAATTACCCCGACAATCAGCATTAACCCAGGTTGTTACCCCGCTGTTAGGATAGAAAATAGGAGTGAAAGGAATGATTGATGAAAAAAAGATTATTGAACAGATCGAAATTGAAATGGGGTCATTAAGCATCCCCAAGATGAAACTGCTGTTCATATTGGATAAACTCGAGATTTTAGGCGGACTCGAAACTTATCTAATAAATCTTTGCCAGGAATTAAGCAGACGCGGACATAAAGTTATAATGGACTGCTCCACAGTGAATCCAAAGCTTGGGAAAATTTTCGCTTTTGCAGAAATCTGGGAGGGTAAAAGCATTGAAGAAATACAGGAATTAATTTGCGCCAGGGAAGTTGACCTTATCCATTGCCAATCAGACCTGGCGGCCAAGAGAGGCCTTTTATTGCATAATTTGACCAGTATACCGTTTGTAATTACCTGGCATGGAGCATATTCCAGAGATGAATTTACTGAAATTGCCCAAAAAGTTGAGAAAATAATATGTGTAAGTGAAGAAATCTATAATATGCTTTCAACGCAATACCCTTCAGCAGAGCACAAAATGTTGGTGATCCAAAACGGAGTGCCAATTACAGACCTTCAACCGGGTATTGCTGAAAAACCATCCGGTGAAGCGACGTTCATAGGCCGTATCGGCGAAGATCGTGTGGTTGGATTGAGATACCTTATAGAAAGCTTTATGCAATCATCTTTTGGGATACTAAATATAATCGGCCTAAGTAATCTACCTGGTATTGAAGATAACCCACGTATAAGTTTTGTTGGAGAAATCGAAAATGTTTATGATTATATAGCCAGGTCAGATATTGTTGTGGCTACTGGAAGAGGAGCCAGGGAAGCCATGTCTTGCGGAAAACCTTGTATTGTTATGAGTAATTGGGGATATGACGGTATCATAATACCCTGCAGGCTCAAGAAAATGGAATATGCTAATTTCAGCGGCAGGGGTATTTGCCAGCCATTATCTGCCGACATAATCCTACAGGACTTAAATATTTTAGCTTCAGTAGAATTAAGAAACAAGTTGGGAATATACGGCAGGTACCTCGTAGAAACATTATATGACAACGAAAAAATTACTGATCACATGGAAATAGTTTACCACCAGGCCACTGAGGATAATCAATTACATACTAAGAAACCTGTAAACAGTAATGAAATATTCCATATAAGTTCAATTTCCATACCAGCAACAGCGGATTGTACCGTAAATAGCGAATGTAATATCAATCTGGATTTTGACCAGGTTTTTTTGGGAAAGTTTAAGTCGTCTATATACAGATACTTTGTGAAAACTGATTTGAACGGACTTTCAAATGATATGAAGATAGTAAAAGCTTTATTTCAGTTTTTTTGCATGAGAAATGACAATGATACTAATGTTGATATAGGTGTATATCAGGTACTTGGGCACTGGAATGAAACGGAGATTGATTGGTTGAATAAGCCTGCAGTTTCAGATATACTGGCAGCTAAGGCACAAGCAGGTGATACCTATTGTTGGATTACTTTTGACATAACCGAGCTGGTACGTAAATGGGTTGGCAAAACCATACCTAATTATGGAATTTGCCTGAAATTAGAAAATGAATTGGAAGGACAGATCGTTTCCGGGTTAAACCGTCACTGCACTAACACAGCAGCATGGCCAAGATTAGTCGTTGAGTATATTGATATACGAAACACATTTTAAGCCATTATTTGCCTTCCTTTTCCACTTGAACCAGGTAATTCATTAAACAGAAAACCCTCCGAATCTCGGTGGGTTCTTGATTTTCTTGGTGAGCCATCGCGGACTCGAACCGCGGACACCCTGATTAAAAGATAGGGTGTATACACCCCAATATACCTCCCAATGCCGCGATACATTGCAGTTTGTTGATGCTGCACTGCGATTTGTTTCAATCCATTTCAATTGCAGTATTTTAAAATGTAGTACAAGTGCAGTACGGGAGCATTCTATTCTTTTTAGTTTCAAAGCTCCTTTTGTTTTATGATGATAATTACCTTTAACGTTCAGGGGATATTGAGTGCCGGCTATCTCGATGTATAAAAATAGGCTAATTATGCGTAACAAATCATAAAAGCAAGAAGTCGATTATAATGGTATTTCGTTTTGCATATGCTGAGTAGTTGTTCCTCACACAACTAATATTACTCGATTGGAAATCGAGTAGAGTGTTAATAGCGCTCTCGGGGGTTCGAATCCCCCTCTCTCCGCCACTGAAGAAACTATGGGGGTTTCAGCGATTAGGCTGAAACCCCCATTTTCATATTTTTACAATTGTTATAGCCTGGAGTAGCCGAAATAGATACAAATAGCTGGGAATGCATAAAAATACTCCAACCCCGATGAGAGGTACTTGGTGAAATAAAATTTCGGAATATTATCGGCAATCCCTGTATATTGGTATTTAAAGGGCTATTGCTTGTTTGCCATGGTTACTCGACTTTGCATCGAGTAACCTGGAGCAAATGCTAGAGATTATAGGAAACAAGAAATCTTAATTCATTCTGGGGGTAAGGTTATAAGGCATTATCATCATTCATAAGACAACGGATCAGGCCCCTAATAAATCCGCCAGGAGTTTTCCTATAAGCGTAGTAACCGGTGGTATTTCTATTCCTAAAGTTTATAAAGAACTGAGTATAAATCCTGCCATCCATAGAACTGTGAAAACTGCTAGTTCCCTCCACCACTCTTTTTTGGCCAAACTGGAAATCTGCAAATATCCAAAACCAACAAAGCCCAGTAAAACCAAGACGATCTCCGGCTCACCCCCCTGGCTTTGGGGCAGCTTTCTTAACCTGGCAATTATCAAGGTTAAGACCGGCATAATGACCTGACCCCGCCATTTGTACAGCCGAAATGTTAGTCTAAGCCATATTTATGATGCCAGAATCTGTGCCGAGATCGCTTCTCGATACTCAACTGGAGTCAAGTATTCCAAAGCACTATGGGGTCGTAAATTGTTATAGTTTATTCGCCAAGTCTCTATGATTCGCTGGGCTTCTCGAACCGTCCTGAACCAATGCTCGTTTTGACACTCGTCACGTAACTTTCCATTGAAGCTTTCTACATAACCATTTTGCATAGGTTTTCCGGGCTGGATGAAAAGCTGCCTCACTCGGTTTTCATACGCCCATTGGTTTAATATCAGACCAGCGAATACCGGACCATTATCTGATAAAATCTCCCTGGGATATCCACGATCCAAAGCAATTCTATCCAGGACTCTTTGGACTCTAGCTCCGGTCAAGGATGTATCTGTCTCACAAGCTAGACATTCACGGGTGCCTTCATCCAGGATAACCAGGACACGAAACCGCTGGCCAGATGCCGTTGAATCAGATACAAAGTCCATAGACCATCGTTGATTAGGTATAGCCAGAACCGCTTGGGGTTTTCCTCGGTCAGTCAATACACGTTTCCTCTTCCGGCGGCGAATAGCCAGTCCAGCGTTGCGATATAATCGATATACCCGTTTATGATTAACTTGCCAACCCTCTCTAGTTAGCAGCGCATGAAGACGGCGATAACCAAATCGGCGCCATACAAGAGCAAGTTCTATCAGCCGGGCTTGAAGTTCCTCGTTTTCAGCTGAGACTTTCGCTTGATAACGGTATGTAGAACGCCCAATACCAACTAACCTGCACGCCCTGACCTCACTGAAGCCCAAATCTTTCTTGAGCCCGCAGGCCAGGTGGCGTCCACGAGCAGGCGTCACCGGTTTTTTTCTATGATATATTTCAGCCCCTGGATATCCAAAGCTTGTTCGTCGACTAGCTGTTTTAAACGGCGGTTTTCTTCTTCAAGTTGCTTAAGCCGTTTAGCTTCGCTTACTTCCATGCCACCATACTTGGATTTCCAACGGTAGAATGTCTGCTCAGCAATTCCGTATTGCCGAACAATATCAGCGACCTTCATGCCGTTCTCATGGGCTTTAAGGATGCCGATAATCTGTTCCTCGGTGAATCTGCTCTTTTTCATCTAGAAACCCTCCTGCAAGTCAATTTTACTTCAAAACTAACATTGCAGGCTGATTAGATTTTTGGGCTCAGGTCATGCCTGTAACGTTATGTCACTGATTGAACCCTAATGTTTTAAATTTAAAAGGGGCTGCAAATAGTATTATTCTGAGTCCTTATACCGGAGTAAATTTGAATAAATTGTCGCCAAAATGCATTAATAGCATAATACGCATAATGACTTTGCTTATTCATGGGAAAAAGGACGTTAGATATGCTACTGCGTGGATCACGAGGGTTTAGAAAAGTAAGAAAGTTTAGATATAATAAATATACGACCTGATTTGCAACAGGAGGGCAACCCATGTCAAAATCCGACGATATATTCAATATTTCCAAAGTGGCGGAGGCTATCCTTGACAATCCTTTTATGGCCAGCGTTGTTGTCGATGAACATGGCATAATCCGCTTTACCAGTAAACCTTACCTGGAATGGCTGCATAAAAATAGTGATGAAGTGACTGAAAAGCACATTCTGGAAGTTACACCCAATTCTGAATTACCCGAAGTTTTGCATAACGGAAAAACTGGTGCAGTTGACCTGTGGTCTATAAATGACCGTGAGTCCATTGTCACCCGTTACCCGCTGATAATAAATGAAAAAATCATTGGGGCGGTGGGGCAGATCTTCCTGGATAAAGCCGGGGCGAAAATATTCATGAAAAAGCTGCAAACCATGGAAAAAGAATATGCAAAGGTGTCGGAGTTGCTGGTGCAGAGTCCTAACATGGTATATGTCATTGTTGATAAGGAAGGCATAATAACCTTTATGAATCAAACATATTTGGATTTATTGGAAATGGAGAAGGAAGATGTAGTGGGAAAACATGTTATGGAGATCACTCCTCATTCTAAGCTTCCGGAAATATTGAGAACCGGTGAAATACATGAGGTCGATACCTGGACAATAAACAAGAGGGATACAATTATAACTCGAACACCGATCATAAAAGATGGGGAAATTAAAGGTGCGGTGGGACGCAGTATCTTTTTGAATATGTCGGCTGCCAAAACACTGGTAAATAAATTACAGGAAGCGGAAAAAGAATTAAATATTTACAAAGGAGAAGTGCGGCAAATCTACAAGGCTCACTGGCAATTTAAAGATTTGATAGGGCAAAACGGCGAATTTCTAATGATTAAATCCATGGCCCAGCAGCTTTCTCATACCCGGTCAACCATCCTGATCACTGGGGAAAGCGGTACCGGCAAAGAACTATTTGCCCAGGCCATTCATAATGACAGTAATGGGAATGGTCCCTTCGTCCGGATTAACTGTGCAACCCTGCCGGAAAATCTTCTGGAATCAGAGCTCTTTGGGTATGAAGAGGGAGCCTTTACTGGAGCCAAGAAAGAAGGCAAACCAGGAAAGTTTGAACTGGCCAGGGGCGGCACTATTTTCCTGGATGAAATCGGTGACATGCCGTTAAATATGCAGACAAAGTTACTCACGGTGCTGCAGGAGAGAACCATAGAACGTGTTGGCGGCACCCGCCCTATTCCCATTAAGGTGCGGGTAATAGCCGCCACCAACCGGGAATTGGAGAAAATGGTGTCCAATCGGGAGTTCCGTGAAGACCTTTATTATCGCTTAAACGTAGTACGCCTCAATATTCTGCCATTACGAAAACGCTTGGAGGATCTGCCTCTTCTGGTTGAGGATCTGATGGCAAGAATTAATCGTAGAATGGAACCCTGGATTTGTTCGATGTCGGATCAGGCCATGAAGCTGCTCTGCAATTATTCCTGGCCGGGTAATGTCCGGGAACTGGAAAACTTGTTAGAGAGGGCTATGAATTTAGCAATGTTAAAAAGGGATACTAAGCTCAACAGAGAGCACTTTCCTTCTTTATTTGAAGGAGATTCAGAGGAACAGCACTCCCTTGCGCTTATAGACAACCTGGGTGAGGTTATAGAAAAAGTGGAGAAAGAGACCATTATACGAGTCCTGGACAAGACCGGTCATAATAAAACTCGTGCTGCAAATATGCTGGGATTAAATAGATCAGTGCTTTATCGAAAAATGAAGAAATATAATATTGCCATTGATTAGACAAAAACGATGCGTTTTGAAACGTGTTGGTGCTATTCACAACTCTTCGGTATCTACGAAAAATAGCACTTGCAGGGTGACGGTGTTGCAAATAGACACTCGTTTTGCGGCCTGATAAACCGAGCAGATGCTAACAAACCTAGAGCCTGCCTATGCCTGTTCAGGTATTTTCCCACCTAATCCTATATGGGATTCCTCATGCTTCACTAATTAAATACAATATTTTACAAAAAGCGTCACTAAATAGAACAAAACGCCCCATTGTGAATCGTATGATGCTTATTAAAGAGTTAGAGGGTAGTTCCTGCGCATGGTCCTCGATAAAAGCGTTGCTAATAGCAGCGTGAGGGAAAATTTACCTTTACCACATAGCGCGCTTAAATGCCGTTATTATGGCAATATTCTCCTGAATAAAAAGTTGGCATATTATATGCTTCTTAAAGTATGCAGATATTACTTCAGACTATTTCTTTTTGCAACCCTATTTTAATCTTGAGGAGGTTATTTAAATATCAGGTGAAAGGAGGGAGGAGATTTTAATTTGGAGGCTGCCCGTTTTAAATAACTAATAAAGTAAAAGAGGGGGTATATTTAATGGCAATTGAAAAAATTGCAATGCTAGGAGCCGGAACAATGGGGCAGGGTATTGCCTGGGCGTTAGCGGCGGCTGGCAAGACCGTTTTACTCTATGACATCAAAAAGGAATTCGTAGACAGAGCCACCAATGCTATTGGCAAAAGCGTAGCCAAAGCCGAAGAAAAGGGCAAGGCTGCGCCAGGAACTAAGGACGCCGTACTCGGTAGAATTATTGGGACAGAAAAATTCGAAGACATAAAGGATGCCGATTTCATCATCGAAGCTGTTTTTGAGAACATGGATGTTAAGAAAGACATCTATACCAAACTGGACGCCCTGATGGCGCCAGAGGTTGTCATCGCCACCAACACCTCTTCCCTTTCCATTACCGAGATAGCCGCTATCACCAAGAGAGCGGATAAAGTGGTCGGCATGCATTTCTTCAACCCGGCCAATGTCATGAAACTGGTAGAGGTAATCCCCGCTCTGCAGACATCGGAAGCAACGATTCAGACCGTAGTCGACTTGTCCCTGGAAATCGGCAAGACTCCAGTCAAAATTAAAGAAGGACCCGGATTCGTGGTCAACCGCATCCTGGTACCCACCATTAATGAAGGGTGTGCCATTCTCTATGAAGGACTGGCCACGGCTGCAGACATCGATACCGCCATGAAATTAGGCGCCGGCTGGCCCATGGGCCCCCTTACCCTGTGCGATTTGGTTGGCGGGGATATTGCTCTAGCGGTAATGAATACTCTGTACAGTGAGACCGGGGATCCCAAGTATCGTCCTTCCGGGCTGTTAAAACAGTATGTACGCGCCGGCTGGCTGGGCCAGAAGACAAAGAAAGGCTTCTACACCTATTAAAACAAGATGGTTAAACAAAACCGACGTTTGAATTAATGGGAGGTGAAATACAAATGGCTTATGAAAATATCATTCTGAAAAAAGAGGACTACCTGGCCATACTCTATGTAAATCGCCCCAATGTCTTTAATGCATTAAATAAAGATACATTGACTGAAATTAGAAGTGCTA
Source organism: Syntrophomonas sp. (assembly GCA_039679805.1). GTDB lineage: Bacteria > Bacillota > Syntrophomonadia > Syntrophomonadales > Syntrophomonadaceae > JBDKUD01. The sequence continues at coordinate 22,831 of JBDKUD010000380.1, forward strand.
TTCAGGACGTTGCCGAGGATCAAGCCATAAAAGTGCTTGTTGTTACCGGCGCAGGGGATAAGGCATTTGTAGGCGGAGCTGACATAGCCTATATGCAGCCATTATCTGCGACAGAGGCGCGCGAATTTTCCGATTATGGCGAGAAGACCATGCGCATGCTGGAAATTATGGAAAAGCCGGTTATCGCAGCTGTAAAGGGTTTCGCCCTGGGGGGCGGTTGTGAACTGGCCATGGCCTGCGATATAAGGCTGGCGGCTGATAATGCCCTATTCGCCCAGCCGGAAGTTGGTCTGGGAGTTATTCCGGGCTTCGGAGGGACTCAGCGTCTACCCCGGTTAATCGGCGAAGGGAGGGCTAAGGAGCTAACCTATACGGCCGACACCATAAAAGCTGACGAGGCTTACCGTATCGGCCTGGTGAACCATGTCTACCCTGTGGACGAACTTATGGAAGCAGCCAAAAAACTAGCCAGGAAGATTGCTTCCAAAGGTAGTCTGGCCGTGGGGTTCTCAAAATTTGCTATTGGTAAAGGCATGCAGGCCGATCTGGATACAGCTATGAGCATCGAATCGGATATGTTTGGTATGTGTTGCTCCACCCACGATCAAAAAGAAGGCATGGGAGCTTTCCTGGAGAAGAGGAAGCCGGTTTTTCAGGGGAAATAGGCATAGATAAAAAATCAATATAGGGAGGTTTTTTATATGATGAAGGAAATTCCGGATGTAGTAATAGTAAGTGCGTGCAGAACACCTATTGGCCGTTTTATGGGCAGTCTTAAGGATTTCCAGGCCGTTCAACTGGCTACTATTGCAGCCAAGGAAGCTGTTAAAAGAGCCGGCATTAATCCGGAAATAATCGAAGAGATCACGATGGGTGAGGTTTATCCCGGTATGCAGGGATCCATGCCCTGCCGCCAGGTTGGCTTGGCTGCCGGGCTGCCGGTTACCAGCAATGCCTGCAATGTCAACCAGAACTGTGCTTCCGGTATGCGGGCGCTTGATATTGCCATCAATCACATTCAATTGGGCAAGATCGAGACCGCCCTGGTAGTCGGGGTTGAGAGCATGACCAACGCTCCCTACATGCTTCCCAAAGCCAGAATGGGATATCGCATGAACGCCGGAACCATAGAAGATTCTATGATTCATGACGGTCTGTTTGACAGTCTGGTCCCCGGACACATGGGCCTGACTGCTGAGAATGTCGCTGAAAAATATGGCATCACACGGGAAGAATGCGATCAATTGGCCTTAATCAGCCATCAACGCGCCACCCGGGCCAACCAGGACGGCACCTTTGAGAGGGAAATCGTACCTGTTGAGATCAAGACCAAGAAAAAGACCTGGATGTACAGCAAGGACGAACATATGATTCCCGATGCCAACCTGGAAGCCATGGCCAAATTGCCTCCGGCCTTCAAGAAAGGCGGAGTAGTGACTGCCGCCAATGCCTCAGGGATTAACGATGCCGCCGCTGCAGTAATTGTAATGACTAAAGCAAAGGCATTGGAATTGGGATTAAAACCTTTAATGAAATTGATAAACATCTGTGCCGAAGGTGTAGCCCCTGAGGTAATGGGCCTGGGGCCGGCGGTGTCTATACCCAAATGCCTGAAAGAAGCCGGAATGAAATGGGAGGATGTAGAGTACTGGGAAATTAATGAAGCCTTCGCTCCGCAGTGGCTGGGTGTGGGAAGAATGCTCAAAGAAGAGTATGGCATCGAGATCGATATGGATAAGGTCAATGCCAACGGCTCCGGAATTGCTCTGGGACATCCGGTAGGCTGCACCGCCCTGCGTATTATCGTCTCCCTTTATTATGAATTGGAGAAACGAGGTCAGACCGTGGGCGGAGCTTCACTCTGTGTCGGCACCGGCCCGTCTTATTGCTCACTGTGGACCAGAGAGATATAACTTAACCTCCTTGTGCTCATCCAGCCAAATGGATCATTGGGTTGTAGAAAATTGATATAGGGAGGAATAAGTAATGGATTTTCGCTTAAACGAAGAACAAGAAATGATGAAGAAGATGGCCCACGACTTTGCGGCCAACGAAATAGCCCCTTATGCCTCCGAATGGGATAACAATCATATTTATCCAGAAGACTGCATCAAAAAAATGCACGAAGTGGGCCTGATGACCATCGGCGTGCCGGCGCAATACGGCGGAGCAGGTTTGGATCATGTAGCTCAGAATATTGTAGCCGAGGAAATATGCTGGGGAGACGCGGGGGTAGGCACTATCATGGTAGCCAGCACCCTGCTGGCTGCAGACCCGGTGCTGGTAGCTGCCAATGACGAGCAGAAGAAGGATTTTTATGGCCGCTTAAACGATGGCCAACTGGCGGCCTTTTGTTTAACTGAGCCGGGTGCAGGTTCAGATGCGGGCGGACTCTCCACCAAGTGTGTAAAAGTTGGCGATGAATATATTATTAACGGAACTAAACAGTTTATCAGTAATGGTGGAACTGCTGGAGTGTATACTCTCCTGGCCACCCTGGACAAGAAAATGGGTACCAAGGGTATGTGCGCTTTCATAATTGACCGCAATTCTCCGGGTATATCGGTCGGCAAAACCGAAGATAAACTGGGCATCAGAAATTCCAATACTACTGAAGTAATATTTGAAGATGTTCGGGTTCCTGCCAAGAATTTGCTGGGTGGTGAAGGTAAAGGTTTTTATATCATCATGAAGACGCTTGATATCTCCAGAGCCAGTATTGCGGCAATGGCCACCGGTGTAGCACAGGCTTGCCTGGACGCTTCCCTGGAATATTCCAAACTACGCACCCAGTTCGGCAAACCCATTAGCAGCTTCCAGGCCATTCAATTCAAACTGGCTGATATGGCCATGAGAATTGAAGCCTCCCGCCTGCTTTATATGGAGGCTGCTTCGCTTCAGGATATGGATGTTCCCCGCTTCAGCAAGGCGGCTTCGCTGGCGAAAGCATTTGCTGGTGACACCGCGGTATTCTGTGCTACTGAAGCTGTACAAGTATTTGGCGGTTATGGTTATACCAAGGATTATCCCGTTGAGAAGTACTACCGGGATGCAAAGATATTCCAGATCTATGAGGGCACCGGCGAAGTTCAGAGAATGGTTATTGCCGGCGATCTGCTTAGAGGCTAATCACCAAAGAAGGTATGCGGCCGGAGAACTATTTGGACAAAAACTGCTGATCCGGCCGCAGCCTGATCAGAATCTACCCTCTTACTAGATAGGAAGGAGGAGGTCATTTAATGGATTATAGCGCAGAATACCAGCGTAAACTAACTCCGGTAGATGAAGCCATGAAAGTAATAAAATCCGGTGATCTGGTGCATTATGGGGAATTTGTTATGAATTCCACCTATATGGATGCTGCTCTGGCAAAACGAGTTGATGAACTAAGCAATGTGAATATTAGAACAACTACCTGCCCCTTTCCCCCTAAAACAGTTCTAGCTGATCCGGAGAGGAAACATTTTATTTACGATGATTGGCATATGAGTGCGGCCAGCCGAAAACTGCATGATAAAAATTTGTGCAACTATGTGCCCCTGACCTACCATGAGGGCCCCAGCTTTTATGAGCGCGGTTATGTAGAAACTGATGTGGCCTTGATTAAGGTAGCTCCTATGGATAAACATGGTTTCTTCAATTTCGGGACTTCAAATTCCCTTACCCCCGGTATTTGTGATACTGCCCAAACAGTGATTATTGAAGTTAACGAAACGGTTCCTATTTGTCTGGGAGGCAACCGCGAATCAATTCATATCTCTGAAGTTGATTACATCGTAGAAGGCGATAATGCGCCCATGATTCAGCTTCCCGAACTGCCCATATCTGATATCGATAAAAAGATCGCGACAATAGTTATGGAGGAAATCAAGGATGGAGACTGTCTGCAGTTGGGAATCGGAGCCATGCCCAACGCGGTGGGGGCCATGATTGCCCAATCCGACCTCAAGGATCTGGGTGTACACACGGAAATGCTGGTGGATTCTTTTGTTGACATGTATGAAGCCGGGCGTATAAACGGACGTCGCAAACAAATCGACAAACGTAAGATGGTTTGGACCTTTGCTATGGGCACCAATAAGCTTTATGATTTCCTGGATCAAAACCCGTGCTGTGCTTCATATCCGGTGGATTACACCAACGACCCCTTTATCATAGGGCAAAATGACAATGTTTTCGGCATCAACAATGCTATTGAGGTTGATCTTTATGGACAAGTAGCCTCAGAATCATCCGGTATTCGGCATATATCCGGAACTGGAGGGCAGCTGGACTTCATTATTGGATCATATTATTCCAGGGGAGGTAAGGGCCTGGTCTGCCTGAGCTCAACCTTTAAAGACAAAGAGGGCAGATTGCAGTCCAGGATTCGGCCCATACTAACGCCCGGCGGTATTGTAACCGTACCCCGGAGTATTAATTTTTATGTAGTCACCGAGTACGGTATTGCCATGCTCAAAGCCAAGTCAACCTGGCAAAGAGCCGAGGCCTTAATCAACATAGCCCATCCCGACTTGAGGGATGATTTGATTAAGGAAGCCGATAAGATGAAAATCTGGGTAAGGAGCAACAAATAGTCTAGGCACCAAATGCCATTGCAATTATCCTCCTGAAGTGGCATTTGGCAATAAATATCTCCCCCAACCCCCTTAATTGCTTGGTAGGTACGGGTGGTGTTTAGGGTCATCACCCGCCTATCATCCTTTTTAATATTAATTCAATATTTCGAGGAGACTTAGTTAAGAATAGTCATTCTTTGCCGGCTGGTAAGTTTAAAAAATAATTTCTTTACAGAGAGCGAAAGAGCAAAGAGTTCACTGTCCCGAATTAAAACGCGAAGCAACTAAAGCTCTAATTCTCGAAATGTGAATAAACCAGCATATCATAGAAATTCAAAACGCCAATTTCGAGAATACCAAAAGAAGTAATAAGTGTGATAATAATCAGTCTGCGGGATTTAGGCTATTTGTTTAAATAGTTTGAACAATTGTCTTTTCCTGATTGTGTATTTAGCCAGCCATGCTCCATCTCCACCAGCTTCAAGAGCAAAGGAGTGGGTTTCGATTCGAGTAGCCGAAGAGTAGCCAAAATAGACGAAACTATTTAAAAATAGATGCGACTAGTTGCAAAACACCGGAACGACAGAGGGGCAGAATTACAAAACAGATGACAATAGAGGCGATTAGCTGAGAATAGCTGCGAGTTGGTACACACAATTGGAAATCGAGTATGTGGTCAAAAGCTCCATAGCGGGTTTGAATACCGCTCCAATGGAGTTTCGGTTATATAGCTTCCAACTATTAAGTTAACATGACAATCTGACTAAAAAAACGCGCCAATGTAGAAGCAGAACAGGTTAACATCGCAGAAATTAACAATGGCTTGCTTTACATATATGGCCTTTATCCCAGCTAATGCAGTTCGGGATACGTTTTTTGTAATTAGGGTATCAATTGTGATGCGAAATAAGCCGGTATTCGTTGGGAGTCAATTGAGTCCATTTCTTAAACGCCCTATGGAAAGCGCTTGCCTCCGAAAAACCGACTATATAGGCTATCTCATTTATAGATATGTTTTTATCCCTTAGACATTGAAGTGCAATTCCTTTACGGATTTCGTTGGCAATTTCAGAAAATGAAGTATGTTCCTTATGAAGATAGCTCTGCAGGCTGCGTACACTTACAGCCAGCCTCCTGGCCACCGCTTCTATAGGCGGAATCTCTCGGTTCATTTCTTCTAAGATTATTCGAGCTACCCTACTCGTAAAGGTTTCATGGTCATATTCCGATTTAAGCGCTTCCTGGGCCGTTTTTTCAAACAGGTCAAGCAGATTAAAATTGGGTTCAACTATAGGAAGTTGTAGCAGCTTTTTATCGAAAACCAAAGCGTTGTTCTGCCGGGCAAAGTAAACCGGAGATTGGAAAATTCTCTGGTAGGCGGATAGGTCAGGTGGTTGTTGATGCCTGAAGTGCGCACAATGCAAACCCATATTATTTCCGGTTAAAACCTTAATGTAAGAAAGTAGTCCGGAAATCTTGTAATCAGAATACTGCCTATTATCAACGAGTATATTATCGATAATGGTGACACTCATAGTGGCTAAGGAGCCGTCAATCTTAACGGTAGTTATCCCAGCGGTATCTACCAGTTTTTCGTAAAGGCAATATTTTTCGGCGGCATCACCAAGCGTACGGCAATTCATCAGAATATAGCCAAGTATATTGGAAAAGCCCTTGGATAAAGACTTGCCTAATTCAAGCCCTATATTCTCATTATTAGTCAAACTAACAAGTTTAAGTAAAAGTTTATGAACTTGATAAGAAGTGATTTTATTGTCGGGAGAATCGAATAAACACGGGTTAATTCCGGCAGATTTTAAAAGCGTTTCCTTTGGAATTCCATGCAATTCATAAATGTTAAAAAACGGCGCAATCTTGGTAACTGATAGCAAAGAAATATTACTATTCATTAATACCACCTAGTTTATAGAGTATGTGAATCAAATATAAACTATTTTCTTCTGCGCCAAAAGTTAATAGATTTTCGCAATATATCATAGGAGGCTTCCAGCTTATAGAGTATACATTATATTAAATAGTATGTGAGGTAAAATAGCAAAAAAAAACAGCATTAATCACCGGGGCCTCCAGCGGAATAGGGCGGGAATAAAGGTTTAAGAATAAGCAAATCCTTGTACGTGGACACAAAAAGGTTTATGCTGCATGGAAGCGATTTTGTGGGGAGATAACACATGAGTTGGAAGACGTTCACACCCGAAGAACTGGTGAATATACGGCAGAATCCTTATGTAAAAAGCGCTACGGCGCACATGATCCGTTTCACTTCAGTGTTTAAGGCGGAGTTCTGGGAGCAATTAGGAAGAGGCCTGATGCCCGCTGATATTGTTAGAAGCATGGGTTTTGACCCCGAAGTACTTGGCTTATCTCGCATTAGTGGTATTACCCAGCATATTCGGGAACAGGCTGAAAGCGGGACTGGATTTCGTGATGTGAGGCAAACAGCATTGCTGAACGGAACACCCGACAAGCCATTGCCACCGTCAAAAGCACTATTGCATATGCAGCATGAAATTGCCTTACCTGAAACAGGAGCTGGAATTCATAAAAAAAATTATCTTGGCGGACAGGGAGGCAAGGCGGAAATGCTCATCAAAGCCAGGGCAGACGTCAAGTTCAGAATCATCCAAGAAATGACCTCCCGAGACAACAACCTGCTCAACATCTCATGGCTCTGCAATATTGCTGGAGTTTCCCGGTCCGGTTATTACCGCTGGTTGGAGGCGGAAGATACCAGGAAGGCTCGCGAGGAGCAAGACCGAAAGGACTTCGCGTTGATTCTGGAGGCATACAACCACCGGGGCTACGCCAAAGGTGCGCGCGGTATTCACATGCAGCTGCTGCACCAAAAACCAGCCATTGGTATGAACATCAAGAAGATCAGGCGGTTAACGAATAAATACAACCTGAAATGCCCGATTCGTAAGGCAAATCCTTACCGCCGTATGGCCAAAGCAATCCGGACAAGCAACGTTGCTCCCAATTTATTGAACCGCGAATTTCGCCAGCATGGAGCCAGGGTTGTACTTTTGACCGATATTACCTACATTCCACGTAAAGACAGCAAATTCAGCTACCTTTCCATGGTCGTAGACGCATTTACCAAGCAGATACTGTCCTATGTGGCTAGTGATTCGCTGGAATTAGATTTTGTTTTGAAAACAGTGAACCTGCTTATTGAGAATCACGGTGTTTCCCTAAATGCGGAAACCATGATTCATTCAGATCAAGGCTGCAATTATACCAGCCATAAATTCATCGAAATTGTGAAAAACAGCGAGCTTCGGCAATCAATGTCCCGCAAAGCCAATTGCTGGGATAACGCGCCTCAGGAAAGCTTATTTGGACACATGAAGGATGAAATGGATATCAGTATGTGCGAATCCCACGCAGAGATTGCGGCCGCTATTGACGACTGGATTGACTATTACAACAATGAACGCTACCAGTGGGATCTGGCGCGGCTGTCCCCTAATGAATATTACGAATACCTGCAAACCGGGATCTACCCGTTGCCTATCAAGCCGCCCAAGTAAACCGATAGCGCGTAATGAATGGGTGTGTTGCAAATAGCATGCCTGGAGTAAGCCATAAACCTTTGTACAATTTAAAATGTCCTTGACATAGGGTACACTTCAGCCACTTTACTAAAAGGGTAGTTACGAAAATATTCCCTCCAAAATGGAAATTAGTTTATAAGTACGGTATATAGGCATTTTATGATAGGTGGTCTTCCTGGATGTTGGCCACGTTGAGACAGTCCTGTTGATAGAATGAAAGTGGGCTAAATCTGGGCTTTGGGGGCATTAGGCCCCTTTTTTATTACCGGTTTTTATGTCCCTGCAGGCAGGGAAAGGCATCCATATTTGCACCCCCGGGGTGCACTTTTACGCGAATATAGGTATACTGCGGGGGGTATATGCTTGCAAAACGAGGTTCGAATCCCATCGTCTCTGCTGGCTAACCTACTATAAAATGATACAAAAGCACACCCCCAGTCAATCTTTCAACGATTCCAGGATGGGGTGTGCATTTTCCTCTAGGGGTGTATGATTTTTTATTACAGTTTTTTTAAATATTAATATTCATTCAGACATGCTTTAAAAAATATCACTTGACTTTCTGTTTTTTCATTTTAATTCTGCTGGACGGCTTCTTCTCCGCGTTATCCTGCTCCCCTAAATTGTTTACAACTTCCCATTCCTTTTCATGAAGCAGGTTCTCCAAATCCAACATCATGATCATCCGGTCATTCAGATTGGCAAGTCCGACCATGTATTTTTGAAGCTGTTGTTCCTGAACAACACCCGGCATCTTTTCTATGCGGCTATGCGGAACACGCACAACCTCTAGTACCTCATCAACGATAATGCCTACTTTCCTCTTTCCGATGTCGCTGACAATAATCCGGGTAAGATAGTCGTACTTACGGCTTTCCACATCAAAACGGTTGCGTAGATCGAGGACTGGAATCACATCGCCACGCAGGTTGACGACTCCTTTAACATAACTGGGAGCACGAGGCACCCTGGTTATCGTTGACATTTTGGTTATTTCTTGAACCTGATGAATAGTCACACCGAATTGTTCACCGGCTAGTTTAAACACTACCATCTGTTCTTCATGATGTTCCCCGTTCCCCACTCCTGACGGTGCATCACTCAGTTCGGCCTCCCCTACAAGGTCTTCCATCAATTGGGCATTTACCATTTCCTGAAAGTCCATCAGCATAATAAGCCTTTTGCCGCCATTCAGATGAGCAATCCCGGTTACTCGTTCTCCGGCACTGTTTGAGATTGCCTGGGGCGGCGGAAAGACCTCATCTTTGCGCAAACGCAATACTTCAAAAACCCGATCAACGGTCAATCCAATCAGCGAACCATTTACATCGATTACGATAACCCGAGTGCCATCTGTAATCTGATCGCTATTTGCCTTCAATTTGGTGCGCAGATCGACGATAGGCATTAGAGTATCCCGTAAAGAAATCATGCCCTTGATGTATGATGGTACATTTGGGACCTTGACGATTTCAGGAAATCGTATTATCTCCCTGACTGTATCTATTTCTAATCCATATTCTTCACTGCCAGCCAAAAAGGAGACAATTTGAGTCTCTTCCCTAACTCCTGCCTCCTTGATATCCCGTTTAACATCTATTGAACGGCCTGGTCCCTTATTTCCTGATTCACTTTGGGTATCTATCAAATAACTAGTGCCAAGGATCATGACCAGTCTTTTTCCGTCGGTATCCCGCACTACTCCCCGAATTAATCCATTTTTCATATGGTCGGCCAGGCTTGCGGGCGCCGCTTCGATATCTTCAGTTTTTACAGTCATAACCTGGGAAACCGAATCCACGTTAAGTCCCAACATCTTGCCGTTGACATCCATTACGATGACTCTGCTGGACCCATCCCTGGAATCCTGTTCCATACCGAATTTGGTGCGGGTATCGACAATGGGAAGTAAACGACCACGCAGGTTGGTTATCCCGTCAACATACTCCGGGGTCCGAGGAACTCTGGTTATCTCCGGCGTTCTGATTATCTCCTGCACATTCATGATATCAACGCCAAATCTTTCATCCCCCAGATTGAAAGTGACCAATTGCATTTCCACCGCAGAGGAAACATCTTTCGCTATCATGCTTGTCCCTCCTTTCAAAAGTTTTCCCCCGGTTTTTAATTCATCTGCATTTCATCGGCTATCGAGGCGATCTCCTCAATAGACCCGGCCAGTTCATCAATGGCCTTGGCCTGTTCCTGCGAAACCTGGGTGGCTTCCTGGACTTGTTCCTTCACCCGCATAATGACCTCCACAACCTGTTTAACCTGTTCTGTACTGGATTCCACCTCTCCCTTAATAGCATCCATGTCCGCCGCGAAATTTTTCCTAATACGGTCTATCTCCTGCAGCGATGCTGTAACAACTTCGTTCTTTTCAACTGCTACCGGCGCTGAGTTGTTGGCCTCGCGGGATGCTCCTTCCGATTGAGCTATTTCAGCCATTACTTTGGTCATCTGGCTTTGAATGTCCCTAACTAGATCCTTGATTTTGTCAGCATTCTCAGCCGACTCAGTTGCCAGATTGCGAATGTCACCTGCCACAACCGAGAACCCCCGGCCGTGGTCTCCAGCTGTAGCGGCTTCCACAAACCCGTTGACCGCCAGCATATTTGTCTGAATGGATACGTTCTGAATAGTGTCTACTATCTTTTCGATACGCCTAATTTTGTCCTGAAGTTTTTCTACAGATATGTTTGTCTGCTGATATGAATTTAGACTATCAGCTAAATGCTTAAAAACTACGCCTCCTTTTTGCCTCATTTGGGCAAAAAGTTCTATAGCTTCAACCCGGTATTTGGCCATTTGCTGGACTTCTTCGCCTACCTCTATGTAGTCTTTTTGGCATATTTGAACAAGTTGATCCGCTCCCAACACCTCTTCATCAACAACCCGGGCCGCTTCATTGAGCTGCATAATACCGCTGGCAATCTGAGTCGCAGAACTGCTCATTTCTTCAATATTGGCAGACAACTGTTCAGCGGTGGCCGCCACTTCCTCAGCCGACTTGTTAATATTGGTTGAGGTCTTAAGTTCTTCAGCCATTTCACTTAATTCCTGGCTGGCAGTGTTTACTTCCGCCAGGGCTTTAGTTTGTTCAGCCACAGCTTTGGATATCTCTTTGGTTCCCCCACCGGCTTCCTCGGTGGCCGATGCTATATTCTCGCTGCCAGACATTAGTTTATTGGCATTGTTTGCCAATACCCCCGCTACTTTGCTCAAGGAAATATTAAGATTGCTATATTCCTCAAGCATACCTCCCACCTTGCCAAAGCCCTCTTGAGTCTCCTCTAAAGTAGTAGCCATGGAAATGAATTCCTCAACAGTCTCATTGATTTCTTTTACTACCTCGTCAACCCCATCTCGTATTTCATCCACAACTCCCCGAATATCCCGGGCGGAACGTTCGGAGATCTCGGCTAGGTTGCGAACTTCATCTGCCACTACAGCAAAACCCCGGCCATGTTCCCCGGCCCGGGCTGCCTCGATGGCGGCATTCAGAGCTAAAAGGTTGGTCTGATCGGCTATCATTACAACTGCTTGAACTATGTCACCAATCCGCTGAGACTGCACCTCCAATTCCTGGATTCGTTCAGCCGATTGTTTGTTTTTTTCAGCAGCTTCTTTAACCTGATTAGTCATTTTTTGCATATTGCTAATCGAATCATGTGAAGCGTTTGCTGCAGTGCCTGATTCGCCAATCAGTTCCTGAGCGGTTTGCGTGAGGTTTTTAGCGGCATTATTCAAGCCAATGCTGGCGATGCGCATCTTCTCCGCATTGGCCCCGGACTGCTCAGCAGCAATGGTTACTTCTTCCATCAAACGCGAAAACTCTTGAGCCGCAGCAGTTGATTCTTCCATTCCAGCTACCAGTTGTTCAGAAGCTGATGCAATTCGTTCCGCCATAGCCTGCTGCTTGGCCATGGTGCGCGCTTTGGCCTTTTCCTGGGCCATTTTTTGGGCCTGCTCTCTTTTACGCTGAATATCTTCTCCTTCTTCTTTGGCTACAATTCCGGTATGATTTAATGTGCCACTGGTCGGTCGCGCTAATTTCTTCGCCAAAGTGATACCCTCCTAATATAAATCCTTCTATCTCTCTTTAAAGCGTATTTCGTATTGCCTCCTTTCTGTTTATCTTATCTACTCAGTTACTTATTCCTGAGGCAGACTACTTTAGAAAACTCTTTATTTTTTGATAATAACGAACTTTATCGACAGGCTTATTTACATGACCTTATTTTTACCTAAGATTGGTAAGTAGACTATTTTACTAATTTTATCGGACAGTATTTTTAATTTTCCATTTTACGTTACAAATGCCCAAATGGTCTTCAACCCTTTTCAACCAGTCTGGAAATTTACAGCCCTCTTTGGGTCATATATCTTGCCAACATTAACGCATTTCCAGAAAAGGTAAGCCTCTTTTTGCATTAATTGATGTGCGAATAATATAGATGTGATTTTTTCCAATGTGCAGTATTTGTGCAAAAAGGAACGCTCATTTTTTTGCCAAAACGTTTTCAATGTATACAAATGCACACCCCTGGTCAATCTTTTAACGATTTCGGTATGGGGATGTGTAAAATTGCATTATTTTCTTCATCCAGTTCTAGTTTATAAATCTGATCCGAGGATTTACACGATAAAATGGGCACATTTTTCTGGGCTAACTGGTCGCAATCAAATTTTCCGCGTTGTCGCAGTGTTTGCTGTGGAATCTCATTCATATCAAAAATTCCTTTCTATTAGTTCATCCAATGTAACCGGTCTAAAATCGCACACATGTATTCACATGAATTAAGGTTTTTAGGATAGTTTTCAAATGCTAAGATATATTAAGGAACATGTCCACAATCTCAGGATCGAACTGGGTGCCGGCACATCTTCTCAACTCGCCAATTGCAGACTCATGATTCATTGCTTTACGGTAAGGCCTATCATTGGTCATTGCATCGTAGGCGTCTACAACAGCTAGAATTCGACACGCTAAAGGTATATCTGTTTCTCTTATACCCAATGGATAACCTTGCCCATTCCACCATTCATGGTGCTTTAGAATTAGATCTGCAATAGGAACCAATTCCGGAACTGAAAGTGCAATATTGTAGCCTACCTCACAATGTCTCTGCATTTCCTTTTTTTCTGGCCGAGTTAACGGTCCTGCTTTAAATAGAATTTTGTCTGGAATCCCAACTTTACCTATGTCATGGAACTCCGCAAGTATTAATAGGTCATTAATATAATGTTCACTCAGGGTACTGCCTCTGGTCAGAGAAAGGATTAGCTCCTGCAGTCTCTGAGCGTGTTCTTTGGTAATCAAGTCTCTCGCTTCCAATGTTTTTGATAGTGTTTGTGCTATAGTGCTGCGTACACTTCGTTTGCATCTGAGCTTCTCGCGGTACATATAATCATCAGCTTTTTTGAATAGTGTATTAATATTTACGTCCTTATCATAAGTCAGTGCATATCCTATGGATATGCTCAAGGGAAGATCCGGGTTGGATGCATTATAATCTTCTAGTTTGGCTTTTATATCCACGGTGGTTTGTTGCAAAGTTCGGGAGCTTGTGTTTGCCACTATTATGGCAAACTCATCTCCACCGATTCGGGCTGCTGTTGCTTTATCCGGGATACATTCATTAATAATTCTGGACGCGTCCATAAGCATTTTATCCCCGGCTCTATGCCCCATAGTATCGTTTACCAGTTTAAGGCCATCGATATCACAAACTATTATCCCCAGCGACTCAATTTCTCTAGTTTCCAGGCTGTTCATATATTCCTCGAAATAGGTTCGGTTGAAAAGGCCAGTTAGCGAATCATAGAGGCTAAGATGTCTTAGCCTCTCCTCCGCCAGTTTACGCTCCGATATGTTTTTCAGAGATTCAATCGCTCCGGTTATTTGTCCGCTGGTATTAAATAGCGGAGCAGCAGTAGCCGACATATATATACCCGATTTCCCTATAGCAGGGCAGAAGCCTTCCACCACTAGGATATTGCCTTCCCGTTTAAAAGCTGCATACTCAAAATTTGGCGCTTTGCTTGGATCTAAAACCAGATCAATTATTAACGGCCCGCGGACCCCATATAAGGGCAAGGAATATTCATAATTGCCTT
>JBDKUD010000249.1:0-5675 GCA_039679805.1 Syntrophomonas sp.
GGCCATTGGCTAAGTGTTCCCATACTACATGCCAGTATGGCCCGGCCAATACTGTCTTCAGAATCAAATCGCGGCGAAAATCGATTATTGAAAAGGAAATTTGACCAACTTCCATCCGGTTGTTGAGCCATGTAAAGATAGTTAATATAATTCCGAGCATGAGTGCAGGAATCGACTTTTGCCATTAAGGTAACCAGCAATGCGCGGGCGTTATCATCAAGGGTATAACCACTTAGGGGATCAGGGTTTTCGTATTTGGAAAACTGGAGGATGCCTGCATCATCAGTCATCCTCATTAAGTGTCTAAAGTCCGGCATAATTTATTTTCCTTGCCTCCTGTTTTTTTGTGTCTTTAAGAATTTTCTTGAATAGCTGGTCATACTGTTTGCCCACACTGGGCCAACTCCATGTTTTTCCCAGCTCGTGAGCTTTTTCCTGCAAGCGTTGTTTAAGTTTTTCATCTGTCAGAATTTGTTTCATTAATGAGGCCAGCTCTTCAGGCTCCGGCTTTGAAGACAGTAAGCCCCGTTCTTCCCGAAGTACTTCTGTGGCATAGGCGTAAGGGGTAGATACAATAGCACGCCCGCATCCCAATGCAAAAGCCATTGTTCCACTCACGGCCTGGTCTATATTGGGATAAGGACTGAGATAAATATCAGTCATATAAAGATATTTTCCCAGTTCATCGGTAGTCAGATACTTGTTCACGAACTTTACGTTACTTTCCAGCTTTAAATCATTTACCATAGTCTCTAACATCTGGCGGTATTTTTCGCCCTCACTTTTCTTGAGCATCGGATGAGTCTCTCCCAGTATCAGGTAACAGATGTTGGGAAAGCCATTTACTAAAGAGGCTACAGCTTCAATACCAAGTTCAAGCCCTTTACCGGGTCCTATTAAACCAAAGGTGCTTACAATTTGCCTGCCTGCCAGATTAAGTTCTAGTTTTAAAACATCGGCTGGATATTTAGAAAATTCAGGAACTCCATGCCCAATTAGATTAATTGAATCAGATTCAACCCCATACAGGTCAATTAGTAACTGGCCTGACTTCTCAGTCATACAAACTATTCCGGCAGCTGTGCTGCAAAGTTTATAAAGAACTGATTTCTGATGTTTGGATGGATGAGGTAAAACAGTGTGGGTAACAACTACATAGGGTTTATTAATAAGCCTTACCATTTCCAGGATATATTCACCATCGTTACCACCGTAGATACCATATTCGTGTTGAATTACAACCATGTTTATATCGCTGCAATTATTTATCCAGGTTGCGGCATGTATATAATCCTGTATTTGTTCTTGCTTAATAATAAATCGTACTTCATCAGGATAGCGATACTGATAACTATTATCTGATACCGCCAAAACCTGTACCTGGTTGTCATTAATAATCAGACTATTACGCAAATCCATGGAAAAGGTTGCAATACCACACTGCTTGGGCGGATATGTTCCAACGTTTAATACTGGCATGTTACCACTCCTTTGGGATATATTTCTAGTAAGATAATAGCCAACTTTTGTATTTATCATACTTAAAATAAGACAGTCCTATCCAAATAATGGATTTAAAAATCTACAGCAAGTCGAATCTTTCCAGTTGACCCAGGTTATCAACAATATAGCGTATATCTTGAGCTCTATGGCGTTCAGATACTAGAATAATGTCATCAGTTTCAACTACTAACAGATTATCTACTCCAAAAAGGACCACTGTTTTTTCAGATTGTTTTACCAGACAATTGGAACTTTCCAGAACTATGACATCATTACCGCTACAGGTATTTTCCATTTCATCATGCTGATGCAGATCGGAAAGAGCATTCCAACTGCCCAGATCACACCAGCCAAAATCGCCGGTTACGACCGCCATACATGTGCACTTTTCAGCAATACCATAATCAAGGCTTATGCTAGGCAGCCGGGAATAAGAATTGTAATAATTATCATAACCTGATATGAGAGCTCCATAAATTTCGGGTAAATGTTTCTCAAATTCTTCTAAAAAAACGCTGGCTTTTGCTATATAGATACCTGCATTCCACATATAATTTCCGCTGGATAAATAATTCTCGGCAGTAGGCAAATCCGGTTTCTCGCAGAAGGAATTGACCTGAAAGACACCGGGTATATGGCCAATCTCCCATTTAGCTTTTTCTATATAGCCGTAACCTGTCTCGGCTCGATCAGGTACTACCCCTATAGTAGCAATATGGCCAGTTTGGGCAGCGTGCAGAGCTTTATCAACCGTTGCTTTAAAGCTGGCTGTATCTAAAACATGATGATCAGCGGGGAAAACAGCGAATATTTCATTATTTAATTCCATGTGATATCTCGATAATGCCAGTCCAACCGCCGGAGCCGTGTTTTTCCCTTCCGGTTCGCTTAAAACTTCGATAATTTCCGCATCTGCTCGGGTATTTATCAGTGCTTTAATCTTTTCCGCCAGATCATCACTGGTTATGATTATTATTCGGTTAGCTCCGGCTTCGATAGAACGATCAATAGTATGGTCCAGCATAGATTTATTGTTAATGAATTTACATAATTGTTTTGGCTTGATTCTGCGGCTTTCAGGCCATAACCTTAAGCCTTTGCCGCCTGCTAAAATTACTGATACCATATGATACCTCCATTGTTCTATCACTTATTTTATGTCTTAACCGGGTTATAATATTCCTGATCATTGTTAATACCAAAAATTGAAAATAAGCCCCCATAAAGGGGGCTGAGTCAAAATAGTTTTTAATTTAGTATTGCTTAATTAAGGAAGTTTTATAAGCTGGACGGGGTTACTCTTGTGGCGGTTTGGCGAAAGGGCCTTGCAAAGTAATGGGTTTAGGGCCAAAAAATTGATAAAGATTACACTGAATACGTCCGTTGTAAAGCTTGCGCCTTTTACTGGCGGGACGGTTAAATAGTTTCTCAAAGTGGGTATGAGAGGTTAACACATAGTATGACCAGGTATCAAGCTGTTTAAAGATTTCACCCATTTGGCGGTATAAAATTTCTGCTTCGTTTTTTTCCGCCAGACGTTCGCCATAAGGAGGATTGCAAACAATATAGCCGTAGTTATACTTGGACCTCAGTTTAGCCACTGGCTGGCATTGAAAAGAAATAACGTCCTTGAGCCCACTTTGACCGGCATTGTGTCGTGCTAGATTGATAACATCGTTATTTATATCAAATCCTAAAATACCCAGCGGCTGATTATGATCTATTAAATCACGGGCTTCTTCTCTGGCCCGAAGCCAAATTCGAGCGGGAATGACCGGCCATTTTTCGGCAGCAAAATCCCGGTTAAGGCCCGGCGCTATGTTTCTTCCTATTAATGCGGCTTCAATAGGAATAGTACCGGAACCACAGAAAGGATCTATAAGAGCGCGGTCCGGCTTCCACCTGCTGATAATAATCATAGCTGCTGCCAGAGTTTCTTTTAATGGGGCCGGGGCCGATATTCTTCTATAGCCCCGTTTATGCAAGCCTGGTCCACTAGTATCAATGGTAAGAGTAGCTACATCTTTAAGTAACCCTACCTCAATACGGTATTTGGGACCAGTTTCACTAAACCATTTGCAAGGATATTTCTGTTTTAATTTCTCAACGATGGCTTTTTTTACTATAGCCTGGCAATCGGACACACTAAATAATTTTGATGTTATGGATTTACCTTCGACGGGAAACTCGCCTTTTTCTGGAATCCAATCACCCCACGGCAGTGTCCGCGTATTTTCAAAGAGTTGTTCAAAGCTTCTCGCTTCAAATTCACCTACCTTTAATAAAAGGCGGTCGGCCGAGCGCAGCCACAGGTTACAGCGGGCTATGGCCTTTTCATCGGCAAGAAAACTTACCTTCCCATTTTCCACTTTCAAATCATCGTAGCCCAAATTTTTTAGTTCATTGGCAACTATTGATTCGATTCCAAAAGCGGCAGTCGCTATTAACTGAATTTTATCCATCACGTGCTCCTTAAAAGTTTTTTTGTTAGTAAAATCTCCCGCAAATTTTATAATATTTTAGAGTAAATGTTTCAATAAGACTAAACTAAATTCAAGTATATTTTTTACTAATATTCACAGTATAAACCTTTATTTGTAGTAATTTATTGGTAAGGAGTAATAATAAAGAGTAGAAACTAAAAAAAAGAGGAGGATTATCGCTTATGGAAAGTTTAGTAAAGAGTTTAATAAGCTACCGGGAAAAGATTTCAATCAAAGATATCATAGGAATTATAGTTGGTTCTTTTATTTTAGCTGTTTCTATTCAAGCAATAATAGTACCGGCTCACCTTTTGACGGGTGGAATATCGGGTATTGCGATTATGATTCATTATTTTTTAACCAAGGTAGATATTTGGGTACTTTATATTGCACTTAATATACCAATTTTTTTAGCCGGGATAAAATTTATCAGCCGGCGTTTTACATTTTATAGTCTTTTGGGAGCATTTGCTTTAACTTTTTTTCTGGGCATAACCAGTTCATTAAACTTCCATATTAAGGATGTATTCCTGGCATCACTGCTAGGGGGAGTTATACATGGAATAGGATCCGGGATTGTTTTTAGAAGTAAAGGTTCGACGGGTGGGCTTGATATTATTTCCGCTATTATAAAAAGGTTCTGGGGATTTAATATTGGAGAAACATTTCTGGTTTTTAACCTGATCATAATAGGAATCTTTCTTTTTACCGCCAATATAGAACTAGCCTTGTTCAGTGCTATATCTATTTTTGTCGGGTCAAAAACAGTCGATACTGTCATTACGGGTCCCAATATATCAAAAACTGTTTTAATTATTTCCGACCATTCTCAGGAGATTGCCAAGGAGATTCTACATAATATGCATCGTGGGTGCACTTATCTAAATGGTAAAGGTGCTTATACCGGGGATGATAAGAGCATCCTCATGGTTACTGTGGGCAAAACTCAGTTGCCCAAGCTTAAGGAGATTGTCTTTCATGTTGATACGAAAGCTTTCATGACCATAAGTGAAAGCACCGAAGTCATTGGCAGAGGGTTCCAATCAAGCCGTACGGAGTTTTAGCAATAGAAAGTTGTCGGAATAAACCATTTCTATTTAATGTATTTTGATTATCTGATTTACGACTTTTCTTTACGAGACGGGAAAATAGTCCCGAGTATTCAAAATATACGGGACCTCAAGACTACAAAAAAGGTGATATTTTGACATAAAAATTGAGCCAATTAGTTGATAGGAATAAAAATACAACTCCCCTATTATATAAATACGAACTAGACGACACTAAAAACGGGGGAGGTGACCAAAATGTTAAAAATTATAAGAGATTTTATGGTTGAGGAAAAAGGACAGGGTATGGCAGAATATGGCTTAATTCTTGCTCTAATTGCGGTAGTAGTAATGGCAGCACTAACTCCACTAGGTGACTCAATAAAGGCTAAATTCAATGAAGTTGTAACCAAGCTAGGTGGCACACCAGGATAAGATCAATCGCCAATACAATTGTACTCCTGCCCTGCTTATTATTGAGTAGGGCTTATTTCTATCTGCAGGGGGACCGGGATGTTTATCGATATTATATTGATAGTTCTGGTATTAGTTGCCGTAATATTTGACATAAGAGAAAGACGAATTCCTAACCAGGTTATCATTATCGGTTTAATATTGGCATTTCTTAATCATCTGTTAC
>JBDKUD010000022.1:0-4261 GCA_039679805.1 Syntrophomonas sp.
AGTGAAAAAAGGAATTTCAAAAAGCCGGTTAGTCAAGCAATATTTTTTGAAGCTTGGAGGAAGCGCCATATATGTTGTCTAAATTAGTTTCGGATCCCTGGTTTGCAAAGATAAAAAAACTCCATGATCAATGGAATCAAGCCCATTTTTCCAATTGGTTGAAGGACGACCTGCACAAATGGACCTGGTGGTTGAATCTGGCTGTGACAGTTATTCCTATAATCATACTTTGGAAAGTGCTCGACCGCCGGCGCTTTTTGGAAATAATCGTTTTCGGTATGCTTATGGCTATGCTGGCAACCTTCCTGGATGCCTTAGGTATAACTTATTCGCTCTGGAATTATCCGGACCGGTTCGTGCCGGTTTCACCTCGATTAATACCGATAGATTTTGTCGCTTTGCCTTTTTTATATATGTTGGTTTATCAACGTTTTACAAGCTGGAAGAGCTACATGGCGGCCAATCTTGTCTTGGCTGCGGTATTTAGTTTCGTCCTTGAACCGCTTTTAGTTTGGTTAAATCTCTATGAAACTACCCATTGGGAACATATATACTCCTTCCCAATATATTTCATAATTGCTATGGCGGTCAAATGGCTCACCGGCATCTTGGTCGCCCGGGATTCTAATTACCGCACTTGATTTGCTTTGAATTCATTGCTGCGCATCTTTTCAAATATTTTATTTATTATCAGTGTTTTTTGGTTGAAGTAACAGTATTAAACTGTCGAACTTATTAAGTAACTGATTTCTATAGCTTTACCGGTAGGCAAGGATTACCAGCAGGTTATAGGGAGTCCAGGAAGGGGGTATATTTTCGGAAGAGGAGAGAATTTGCTGGAATGTATTTTATTGATAAAATATGATAACATAATTAATTAAAGTTGATTGGGGGATTAAAGGATGGATGATAACCCTGGGGATATACGATGTACCAATTTACCGCCTTGTATGTTATTTAAAATAATAAATCGGTTGAACATCAGCGATTACAGAAGGCTATTAAATCCAAGAAGTTAGGATTTTTGCGCCTTTTTTGCTATTTCTGAAGTGATATGGAGGGGAAGAATGTTTACCGAAATTTTGTTTTTAATAACGCTTATATTGCTGAATGCATTTTTTGCAGCATCTGAAATCGCTTTGATTTCTTTGAATGATAATAAAATAAGAGTGATGGCCGAGGAAGGAAATAAAAAGGCCAGATCCATTAAAAATCTTCTGGATGAACCGAGCCGGTTTTTGGCAACCATTCAAATCGGTATTACCCTGGCGGGATTTTTAGCCAGTGCTTTTGCCTCGGACGCCTTTGCCATTAAAGTAGTGAATCTGGTAAAACTTGCAGCAATTCCAGTTCCTGAAACCTGGCTGAAAACAATTTCAATGATATTGATTACGCTAATTCTATCCTATTTTACCCTTGTTTTAGGAGAATTGGTACCCAAAAGGCTGGCCATGAAAAAAGCCGAGCCTATCGCCATGTTTGCTGTTGGGCCATTAAATGTTTTATTGGCTGTAAGTTCACCTTTTGTTAGGCTGCTTACGCTATCTACAAACTTTGTTGTAAGGTTATTGGGCATTGATCCCCATGAAGAAGACGAGAAGGTTACCGAGGAAGAAATTCGATTAATGGTGGACGTGGGTGAGGAAAGAGGGGCCATAGATGAATATGAGAAGCTAATGATTAATAATATCTTTGAGTTCAATAATAAAACAGTGGCCAACATCATGACCCATAGAACCGATATTGGAGCCCTTTCGGTTGAAGCAAGCCTCGCGGAAGTAATCGCTTTTTTAAAATCGGAGCAGTACTCGAGAATACCGGTTTATGAAGATACGATCGACAATATTATCGGGACATTGTATGCCAAAGATCTTATTCATTTGCTTGGCAGTGACACTGAACGTGATAATTTTACATTGCGGGATATAATCAGACAACCTTATATTGTGCCGGCTTCCAAGAGAACTGACGAACTGTTTAGGGAAATGCAAAAGAATAATATTCATATTGCGATAGTTATTGATGAATATGGAGGAACTGCCGGAATTGTTACCATTGAAGATTTGATTGAAGAGATAGTAGGGAACATATCTGATGAATACGACGAAGAAGATGAAGAATTCAAAAAACTGGATGAAAGCACGGTTATCATAAATGGTACAACAAGCTTAGATGATGTTGAGGATTATCTTAAAGTCAAGCTTCCCACTGAGGAATATGAAACATTAAGCGGATTCCTAATTGGGCAGTTGGGAAGGATACCGGGAAAAGAGGATAACACTGCTATAGAATTTAACGACTTGGTCTTTATGGTTGAGAAAGTTGAAGAGAAACGAATTAGCAAGGTTAAAGTATGTAAAGTCTAATCTGCATATACTTTTGCTTTTAAAGGGGTTGATTAATCCGATTCATTGTAATAATTGAATGAGTTGGAACAGGATATTTATTATAGCAAGAAAAGCATGAGTTGTGATGCCGTACTTTAACTCGCTATATTTACTTCTGAAGTAATTCGATAATACTGATTAATCAAATCATCAAGCTTTTCGCTGATCATAATTACTTGAGGGTCTTGAAATCCTTTATCCATTCCATTTTTAATTAGTTCTTCACGTAATTCTTCTATCATAAGGATAATATTCATATCCGCTACCCTCCCTAGATTTACCAGTAAGATCTATAATATCCTTTTACGATCAGCAAATACAAAACAGATTTTACCATATCCGACGTCTTTACAAAGATTTTACAATCTTCACGATTAGCTAATAGATATAAACCTTTAATGACTACAATATGATTAAGCTTATAATAAACCTTCAGGGGAACGTAACCCAATAGGCATGCGGCAGAGCGGGATGCGATATTTCTCGAGGGCTGAAAGCCAGAACCAGCCCTGTGCCGAGGAGAAAGAAAAAGGCGATTATTTTGACCCAGTGAAATATTAACTCTGCACGATTAAAGCGTATTACTACATCTATACTTTGTGTTGCGCGGTCCGGTTTTCTAAAGAAAATGGAGTGTAATATAGCTTAATAACTGACCGCCCCAAAATTAAACCTCACCATGAGAATTTATGTAGTGAGGTTTAATAATCCTATTTAGACGAAACAATTATAGTTTCAGTATTGTCTAATCACATTGGCAGAGAGAAGAAGCAAGCAGCATTGCATTCCAAATTCTTGTATGAGCGTATTCGTCTCCAAGGATTGAGGTCAACAAATAACGGACTTCGGGGTTTGGAGCACATCTTGCGAGTTCTGCATATCGCCGAATTGCATCCAATTCACCTCTTATAGCTGTTCTCACATCTTCCTCAAAGTTTCCAGTCGCTGATGGACAATTTGGAGGACACGATGCCGGGGGCGGACAGATGCCTAAGAGAGAAGCCTGTAGCCGTGCATGCCCATATTCGTCTCCTACAATACTAGTTATAATTTCGCGTAGTTCATCTGTAGGAGCTTCATTAGCTATCTGAGCATAAAATCCAGCATCACAAATTTCATCTTGGATTGATTCTTCTAACATTTCGCGGAAATTAGGACATTGGGGACATTCGGAACATTGACATATTAATGGGATATTTGTGCGGGACATTAAATCACTCCTTTTCTCATAAAAATTTTGTAAAGATTCAGTAAAAGAACTCATTAATTCACCTCCTCAGTCCAATATATGCCAATAACGCAAGAAAAGTTACAATATAACCCATCATTAGAAATTAATACTTTAAATTGATTCAGATACCCTCAAAGGTTTAATCCGCTTATACAGCAGAAAGAGCGCCCCGATTGGCGCTCTTTAGATTTTAATAGACTCAAAGCTGCAATCTGCTGTTGCAAACTGTGTTACCTAAAGAATCATTATCCGCAGCAGTTCAAAATATCGCGGCTTTTTTGAATATCCATTCCTTTTAATTTAACGATTGCAGCATGGTTGCTGGATGCGATGTCGACCTTGAGGTTGCTCAAGTTGCTGCGGGCTTGAAAAGGATTTTGGGACACATGCAGCGATTGGATACGTCTTCGCGGAATGATCGTAGTGACCAAACCCAGAATTCTCGATCTCATCAACAGTTTGTTATCTGCTAATTGATACCCCGCATCTTTATACTGTTTATTACCCAGCACGGTCCCCAGCAGAGGCAGGAAAAACGCCATATATCCCCAGGGCAGATATACGGTGCATGCGATGGCAGCGACTAGAGCGGGGATAATATTGACCAGCAAATAACGCCTGCGGGAGCGGGCGGGTAATCCCT
>JBDKUD010000044.1:0-2425 GCA_039679805.1 Syntrophomonas sp.
TAAGTATCAGGAACGTTAATCCGGCTGCAAATACAATGGTAGCCAGCACGGCTAGAATCTGAATAACGAAGAGGTGAGGGTTACCAAACAGCAAACCGTCTGCTCCGGCAGGATTAATTGACTTTGATGCGAGTACACCCGTTGCCAGAGCACCAAATATTCCACCTACTCCATGAATACCAAATGCATCCAGTGACTCATCATAACCAACTTTTTGCTTTATAACGCTTACTGCAAAGTAACAAAGCGGGCCAACTAGCAAACCAATAAATATTGAACTAATCGGACTTACAAAACCGGCCGCGGGAGTTATTGCTACCAAACCGGCGATAACACCGCTTACTGCGCCCAGGGCTGTCGGTTTACCGTGATGCACCCACTCTGCTACCATCCAGGAGATGGCAGCCGCGGCAGCACTGGTATTAGTAACAACAAAAGCACTCATTGCCAGGCTTCCTGATGTTAAGGCGCTGCCGGCATTAAATCCGTACCAGCCAAACCATAATAGGGCTGCTCCTAACATTGTCGTAGGAAGGTTATGCGGCAATTGGAAATCTTTATCATTGGTTATGCGTTTTCCAAGGAACATAGCTGCTACCAAACCTGAAATACCGGAACTAATATGAACAACTGTACCACCGGCAAAATCCAAAGCTCCTAATTCTCTGAGCCATCCGCCAACACCCCATACCCAGTGAGCGAGGGGATCATAAACCAGGGTAGTCCATAGTAAAACAAAGGCAATAAATACTGTAAATTTCATGCGTTCAGCGAAAGCCCCCATTATTAGAGCAACCGTAATCATAGCAAACATTAGCTGGAACATGGCAAATAGTTCGTGAGGAATAGTAGCTGCCAGATCAGCATTGGGTAAGAATCCTATGTTATTAAATCCCAACCAGTTAAGTCCACCTATAATGTGTCCCTTGTCAGGACCAAAAGCAAGAGTGTACCCAAACAGAACCCATTGTACTGACACCAGGGCCATAACTGTAAAACATTGCATTAAAATGCTCAATACATTCTTTTTTCTAACCATTCCTCCATAGAATAATGCCAAACCAGGTGTCATTATCATTACCAGTCCGGTACATATAAAAATAAACGCTGTATCACCAGTATCTATGGCTGGTTTAGCTGCTGCTAGAGCATAACCTGGAATACTGGCAATTAAAGTAATAACTAACATGGCTAATAAACTAATTCTTTTTCTTAGATTCATAATTCTCCCTCTTTCCCTTAAAAAATTCTCTCAAGTATTGAAATAAATCCTAAAAAACACGAAGGTGCTTATCATCAAAGACCTTAAGCCCTTAATGATGAGCACCTTCGCTCCAAAGTTTAAATTTACTTTTTATAGTGCTGCATCTCCCTGCTCACCGCTGCTAATACGTACGATTTGTTCTACCGGGTAAACAAAAATTTTACCATCACCAATTTTACCTGTTTTACAAATATTTTCGATAACTTCTATAATCCTATCTACCCAGTGATCCCGACAAATAATCTCCACTTTGACTTTGGGAAACAAGTCAACCGAATGTGCTTGCCCCCGGTAGTATTGTGTCTGTCCTCTCTGTAATCCCCGTCCCATAACATCGTAAACAGTTAAACCTCGAATTTGTATCTCGTCCAGGGCGGCTTTTACTTCTTCCAACTTGGAAGGTCTGATAATAGCCTCAATTTTTTTCAATGACATAGCCTCCTTCATTTAAAATCTACAACATTGTACCTAATACTGGAAAATCTATAAAACAAAAAGGTGCTCTGAACTCTTTGGAAGAAGTTCAAAGCACCTTTGCTTTATCTTATATTATATTTATTATCCTAATTTATTAGTCTTAAGTCAAGGCCAAAAACTGATCAAACAGGTATCCGGTATCCTGAGGCCCAGGTGTAGCTTCGGGATGAAACTGAACCGACATTAATGGTAAATGGTTATGATATAAACCCTCTACTGTATTATCATTTAAATTTACAAAGCTAACTCGCAGTTCAGTATCCGCCAAAGAACTTTTATCAACTGCATAACCATGATTCTGAGAACTTACATAACATTTGCCATTTTGTATATCTCTAACCGTATGATTGCCGCCCCGATGTCCAAAAGTGAGCTTATATGTCCTTGCTCCCATAGCAAGGGCCATTAGCTGGTGTCCCAGGCAAATGCCAAAGGCGGGAACTGACGGCGGCAGTTTTTTTATTTCTTTAATTGCATAATCACAACACTCAGGATTCCCTGGTCCATTTGATAATACGATCCCGTCAGGATCAAAAGACATAATTGTCTCGGCGCTGGTTTCTGCAGGTACTGCAATTACCCGGCAGCCTCTTTTCAGCAATGATTTTATTATCCCTCGCTTGGTGCCAAAATCCCAAAGTACGATATTTTTCTTACCATTTCCCAGTATGTCAACTTTATCTC
>JBDKUD010000162.1:0-3535 GCA_039679805.1 Syntrophomonas sp.
GGATAATCTGATAGGCATGCCGGGATGCTATGGTGCCCATGCTAACATGATCTTCCTGGTTGCCTGAGGAAGGGATGGAATCAACACTGGCCGGATGGGCAAATGTCTTATTTTCAGATACCAGTGAGGCTGCCGTATATTGCATTATCATGGCTCCTGATTGCAAACCCGGCTGCGGGCTTAAAAAGGCCGGCAAATCATTGAGTTGAGGATTTACCAATCGTTCAATCCGTCTTTCCGAGATGTTGGCCAGTTCTGCCACGGCTATTTTAAGAAAATCCATTGCCAAGGCTATGGGCTGGCCATGAAAGTTTCCGCCCGAAATAACCTTATTTCCGTTATCAAAAATTAATGGATTATCAGTGGCGGCATTAATTTCGATTTCAAGTTTTTCCTTCACATAACCCAATGCCTGCCAGGTAGCCCCAAAAACCTGAGGAATACACCTTAGTGAATAAGCGTCCTGGACCCGCAGCTCTCCCTGGCGGGTAATCAGTCTACTGCCTGCCAAAATAGTTCTCATTCTTTTAGCAACGTCCACCTGTTCCTGGTAACCGCGGGCAATATGAACATCCTCATCAAAAGCGTCTATAATTCCCTGCAGCCCTTCCATGGTTAAAGACGCAATCAATTCGGCCTGATAAGCCAGCTTTTCCGATTCCAGATAAGCAACCGCACCCATGGCCGTCATGGCCTGGGTACCATTTATTAAAGCCAGCCCATCTTTGGCATGTAATACAATAGGCGTAATGCCTTCCGCCTTTAAAGCTTCCATGGCAGGGCATCTTTTTCCCCGGTAATATACTTCTCCTTCACCGATTAATACCAATGCCTGGTGGGCCAGAGGCACTAAATCCCCGCTGGCACCCAGTGAGCCTTGCTGAGGTATAACCGGATGAATACCCGTATTAAGTAACTTAATCAGCATCTCAATTACCGGCCTGCTTACTCCGGAAAAGCCTTTTAAAAGTGTATTGGCTCTAAGCAGGAGCATGGCCCGGCTCACAGCTTCCGGAAATGGTTCACCAACACCGCAGGCATGGGAATGTATCAGATTCAGCTGCAGTTCTTCGGTATCTTCACCTTTTACCAAAACATCGCTGAATTTCCCGAACCCGGTGGTAATCCCATAAACAACTTTTCCTTTTTCAACAATGGCCTCAACCGCCCTGCGGCTGGCATCAACTCTTTTTAGACTTTCAACTGAGGCATTTACTTTTTCATTTGCATAAAGCACATCACTTACTTCCTGCAAAGTCAGCGAATGACCTGTCAATGTAACCATCTAAAAAACCTCCTTTTTTCGGGTAAAAAAAAGAGCTTTATTAATAAAAGTCAAATGACTTCTATAATAAAGCCCCCTATTTGCTAAAAACTATAGGCTCTATAATTATTTATTTAAACCAATATATATTAGCTTTTTATATTCTATGAACTAACTATTAAAAGAAGTATTATCAACATATTTACAAACTAAAATCTGTGTCCATCAGTGTGGAATTAAACGTGATTAATTCCTAGCCCAACTACCTCGTGCTCCGACCCTTTGACCGGTGCACCTATGGTTCCATATAGGGCAACAGCAATCCATTCTCCTTCGGCATCGCTTTCGTAAGGGTTGCCCCGAATAATTGAAAAACGTAATCCTACGGTTCGTAAAACTGATCCTAATTGAATCTGCCCCCGGGTTACTCCTTCAATTGCTTCTAATATTGCATGATAGAGGGCATGTGATTCTCTATAGATATCCTGCTTGACTATGCCGTTCTTTTTAGCTGCTGTTTCAATAGCAGCTACTACTTTATTGGATTCCATAGAGCCAACTTTTCCCAGACAATATCTCCAGTGGAGTTTCTCAAAAGTATGGTCAGAATTTGGCTCTTCCTCGGATAAAACTAACAGCAACGCATTTTTGCCTATCAGGTTCTTGGACAGCTGAGACATATACAGACACACTTTCTAATAACTAATATCTACTTTCATTGTATGTATTTCATTCCGCTTTGTCTATTGATTTTTGTGCCTGTTTTAAGGTGAATGTATACCTAGCCCATTCATTTATACAAGACTTTCAATAGCCTTTTGGGACCATCTGGAGTTCTTATAAATAGCCCTGCCTACACCGATAAGATCAGCTTTTCCTTCGGCAAGCAGTTGATCAGCCGCGTGAGCATCAGTTACTCCACCGGTTAGTATAACTGGGATAGACACAACTTTCTTTATTGCTTCGGACAGGGGTGAGAAAAAGCCTTGTCCTGTCAGCCCGGGGACAGTATAGCCACAAAAGCCTCCGGATATATCAATAATATCCAGTCCTGCCTTTTCAAACTCTATGGCTGCCGCCTTACTATCCTCAATTGTACTGCCGCCCTCGGTATAATCCGAAGCACCTAAACGCAAAAGGATCGCGAATTGGTCACCGACTATGTCGCGTACAGCTTTAATTATTTCAAGATGAATCTTAATTCTACCCAGCACATCCCCTCCATACTCATCAGTTCTATGGTTGGTAAGAGGAGAGAAAAATTGATTCAACAAATATCCATGTGCAGAATGAATCTCGACCCCGTCGAAACCTGCTTCTTTTACACGCCAGGCGGCATTTTCAAATTGCCGAACAATTTCTCTGATTTCTTCTTTAGTTAGTTCCTTGGGCACTTTACCATTGCGCGGATGGGCTACAGGTGACGGGCCTACCGGGTCATATCCGGTAACATCACGGCCGGTGGCGCTTCCAGCATGATTAATTTGCATTACTGCTTTTGAGCCATTTTGATGGATAGTACTGGCGAGTTCTTTTAAGTTTTCTACCGTGCTGTCATCGGCTACAGAAAGCTGGCGATTATGAGCCTTTCCTTGCTTGGCAATAAAACTATGTTCAATAATGATTAAAGATAAATAGCCACCTTTTGACTTTTCATCATAGTAAACAAGTATTTTTCTGCTTACTTTTCCATCCTCATCAGCCTTAGCGGTAGCCATAGGAGGCATAACTAACCTGTTATGTAATATTAATCGTCCTTCGTTTAAGGGTTGAGTTAGATGTGGCATGATAATATTCTCCTTTATCTTGTTTTACTGTCTTTATTAACTTATCCTATTATAGGCCAGACCAAACAATAAAAATTAAACTAAGAGTTTTTCGTAATTCTATTGATCTTTACCTATTGTTTTAAACCTCCAAAATGCTATACCTGTCGCTGCAAAACCAATTAACACAATTATTTCTAAAGCTAAAGTACCACTATAGCCGGTTTCAATATTAAAGGCCAGACCGTTCAAAGAAACCATAGCCTGGGTAGCTGGGAAAATACGTCCTATCAACATGAGCCAGTTGGTATTTCATCAGCCTGGAATTGCCAACTATTAGGATAAGGGTTAACATAACATTAAAAAAGATAAAAACGCGAGGAGGGAGATCATTTGCCTACCTGGAATCCCTGGCACGGCTGCCATAAGATCAGTACAGGATGCCAAAATTGCTACGTTTACCGGATCGATGCCCAACATGGGAAAGATAGCTCCATTGTTTCTA
>JBDKUD010000285.1:0-5382 GCA_039679805.1 Syntrophomonas sp.
AAATATGTTCCGCAAATAGAAGAAGAAGTGCGGGCAGCTTCAGAATTAGGCATAAAAGCATCCTATTTGGATAAAGTCCCTTTGCCTTTCTCAGTTAAGGCAGCAATGTGTTTTGAGGATCAGGCGCAGTTCCATCCTCTCAAGTATTTGAAGGCATTAGCCCCAATAATAGTGGATTCCGGAAGTCATATATTTGAGAAAACGCAGGCCGTAAATATAGAAGAAGACAAGTCCTGTTCCGTTGTAACCAGAGATGGCAAGAAGGTTCATGCATCCCAAGTAATAATTGCTTCCCACTATCCATTTTTCGATGGCGGCGGTCTATATTTCGCCAGGATTTGGGCGGACAAATCTTATGTTGTGGCAATTACCATGAAAGATAAATTTCCGGAAGGAATGTTCATAACTGCCGAAGATCCGGCCCGATCGCTGCGCTCACAAAATTCTGAAAACGGTGAGTTAATTCTGGTTGGGGGAGAACATCATAAAACCGGGCAGTCCCCCAATACTAATTCACACTATAAAAATCTAATCGACTTTGCCCAACAGAACTTCCCGGTAATAAATATACCTTACCGCTGGTCAACCCAGGATTGCATGACCATGGATGGTATTCCATATGTAGGTAATCTTACCTCCCGCAGCCAGAATTTATATGTTGCTACCGGATTTGGCAAATGGGGTATGACAAACAGTATGGTTTCGGCTACAATATTAACGGACTTAATAACCAAAGGTGATAGTCCCTGGGCACCGGTTTACAATCCTACCCGATTTAGTCTGGCAGCTACCGGCAACCTTATAGTGCAGAATGCCAATGTGGCTATAAAATATATATCCGGTAAACTAACACCAGCCTTGAATAATGTGCAAATCGCAGTGGGAGAAGGCAAAGTAATAAATGTAGACGGACAAAAGGTAGGAGCCTATAAAGATGAAAACGAAAAACTTCATGTTGTAGATACAACTTGCCCTCATGTTGGATGCGAATTGGCCTGGAATGAGGCTGAAACCTCCTGGGACTGTCCTTGCCACGGCTCCAGGTTCACCTACGAAGGCAACCTTATAGAAGGCCCGGCCCTCAACGGCTTAAATCACCCGGACGAAGGCCCAAATAAAGTAGACCCCAACGTTTACGAATAAGTGAAGTTTTTTGGTACCACGTACCAAAAAACTTCACTTATTGGTGAGACAAACGAAACGTCCCCATGTCTCACCCACCGCCGACCACAAAATTAAAGGAGAGAAAGAATTATTTGAAGACATTTAACGAACTAAACATCCCCCCCATTATTATGAAAGCACTTGAGAATATGGGATTTGAAGAACCTACTCCCATACAGGAAGAAACAGTTCCCCTGGCCCTGGCGGGAAAGGATCTGATTGGCAGGGCACAAACCGGAACCGGAAAAACAGCCGCTTACGGAATACCCCTGGTGGACAGATGCGACATTGACCTTGAGCAAATCCAGGGCATTGTAATTACACCTACTCGTGAGCTGGCTATGCAGGTTGCCGAGGAACTTAATAGAATCGGAAATACCAAAAATATCAGATCCTTACCTATATATGGAGGGCAGGAAATTGACCGGCAAATAAAAGCCTTGAAGAAGCGCCCCCAAATAATAGTAGGAACCCCGGGACGCTTAATGGACCACATGAGAAGAAAAACCATTCGGCTGCAAAATATCAAAATGGTAGTCCTGGATGAAGCTGATGAGATGCTTAATATGGGATTTAAAGAAGACATAGAGAACATTCTTAAGGAAATGCCTGATGAACGTCAGAATCTTCTTTTTTCCGCTACCATGCCGGTACACATACAGAACCTGGCCCGGGAATTTATGAATAACCCGGAACTGATTCACATTAAACCCCTGGAGGTAACGGTAGCCAATATTGAACAGCAATACATGGAAACACCCGAACCGCAAAAACTGGATGTATTATGCCGTTTACTGGATATCCAGAATCCAGATCTGGCTATAGTCTTCGCCCGCACCAAACGCAGAGTTGATGAAATTGCGGAAGCATTAATACAGCGCGGGTATTCCGCCGAAGGCATTCACGGTGATTTGAATCAGAATAGAAGAGATATAATTATGGGCAAGTTCCGGTCCGGGAACATTGATATTATGGTGGCAACCGACGTAGCTGCCCGGGGACTGGACATCACCGGAGTCACCCATATCTATAACTTTGACATTCCTCAGGACCCGGAGGGATATGTGCATCGCATAGGCAGGACCGGGCGCGCCGGGGAAACCGGTTTAGCCATAACTTTTGTTACCCCCCGCGAAACCAGTCACCTGCGCTTTATCGAACAAATAACCCACCATAGGATAAATAGACAACCGGTACCAACCGTAAATGACGTCTTTGTTGGTTTACAGCAAGCAGTAGTGGATAACATCCTTACCGTTGCCAAAGAGAAAGATATGCAGCAATATCGTAGTCTGGCCGAGAGTTTACTGGAAGAAAACGACTCAGTAACACTTCTGTCAGCAGCCCTGAAAATATTAACCAAGGAACCTGAAAAGAACCAAACCCAGGTATTAACCGAGGCTCCTCCCATCAGAATAAAACGGCCAGAATTCGAAAAGAAAAAAAGACCTTACGATCGAGGCGGTTATGATAGAGGCGGAAGCACCCAGAGAAACAATAAAAAACCATACCGGGCTAGCAACGGCAAACCCAATAGCAAACCCAGAAGCAAGTAACGGCTAGAAGTCCTCTGCCAAAGCGGCGGGCAGTGAGGCACATCCAGTTTACTCCAGTCTCCGGCAGTGGGGACAGGGGGACGGTTCCTTGACACACTTTAAGTGGGTCAAGGAACCGTCCCCCTGTCCCCACTGCCTCCGCCAACGTCGCTTCACTGGATATACCTCACTGCCCTGGCTGGTTTTATCATCCGATCTTTTTATTGTTTATCTCCTGCCCAGCAAACCAAAAAGCAAGTAAAAAACCGTTAGGTGTAAGGTGTTCGCCTCACTCCTCACTCCTTACGCCTCACGCCCTACGCCCCAGCACCTGTATAAAATCGACCTGGGGATCGGCAGTGCCCTGCAGTTCGCAGTCCTCCTCCTTCAATACCTTTATATAATCAACAATATCCCTGGTAATTCGCTCTCCCATACAGATAACCGGGATTCCCGGAGGATAGGCCATAATCATCTCCCCGGCAATCTCCCCGGCACACTTTTCCAGAGCCAGTGATTTTTTACGGCTGTAAAAGGCATCCCGCGGTGAAACAATCATTTCCGGACAGTAAGGAATTACAGTAGAATTCTTAATATTACTGCCCTTGTTTTTCCTGGTCATATCCTTTAAAGCTTCTACCAGTGCCAGCAGATGCTCTTCCCGGTCTCCAATGCTTACAACAGCCATAATGTTATAAAGATCAGCGAGCTCGATCTGAATATTGTACTCTTCCCTGAGTATCCTTTCTGCCTGATATCCCGTATATCCCAGACCTCTTACATTTATCGCCAACTTGGTTTCATCAAATTCGTAACAGCCGGGTAACTCAGTCAGTTCCCGGCCAAATGCGTACAATCCGTTAATCTCATTTATTTGTTCCCGGGCGGTTCTGGCCAGGAGCAGGGCATAATCAAGCAATTCACTACCCCGCGTAGCCAGCTGCTTCCTGGCTACATCTAGTGAACCCATCAAAAGATAAGAAGCGCTGGAAGTACAGGTGAGGTTTAAAGCCTGCTTAATCTGGTCCGGTGATATTAACTGGGTCTTCTCCAGCAGAATTGAACTCTGGGTCAGGGAACCGGCTGTTTTATGAATACTGGCCGCACTCATATCTGCTCCGGCGTGCATAGCTGTTAGCGGGAAATCATGATGAAAATACATGTGGGCTCCATGGGCTTCATCCACCAGGACTGGGATATTTTTAGCGTGGGCCAGTTTTACAATAGAATTAATATCGGAAGTAATTCCGTAGTAGGTAGGATTAATAAGAAAAACTGCCCGGGCCCGGGGATGTTCATCAATAGCCTGGGCTATACTTTCAATTGTTACGCCCATGGCTATCCCCAAGTCCTGGTGGATTCTGGGCTGAACATAAACCGGCCGGGCACCGCTTAAAATAATTCCTCCGATAGTTGATTTGTGAGCATTGCGGGGGATTATTATTTCACTGCCCGGTTCACAGGTGCTCATGATCATAGCCTGCACGCCTGAAGTAGTACCATTCACTAACAAATGGGCATTATGGGCACCAAAAGCTGCGGCAAAAAGCTCCTGCGCCTCCATTATGACACCGGAAGGATTATTGAGATAATCCAAATCCTTCATTCCATTAACATCCATTTGCAGTACCCGATCACCCAAATAATCTCGAAGCTCAGGAATCCCTCGTCCCTGCTTATGCCCCGGAACGTGAAACGGTATTACTTTATCATCCACATACCGCCGCAGGGCATTAAATAAAGGTGTGACATTCTGATCCATTCGCATACACCCCGGTACTGTAAAATTAGCATAGTGTATACTATGAACTCAAACAGCCCGGGGTTACTGGTAAATAAGTGAAGTTTTTGCTACCACGTACCAGAAACTTCACTTATTGGGGAAGCAGGGGGACGTTCTTTTTGCTTCCCCGTCCCCTCCGTTGCTGCCGCTACTGCGATGAGGCGGCAGCAGCGACTCCTTTTTCAATTATATATGGCATGGGGTTATAATGACTCTTACCCAGGCGTTTAATCTGGGAGGTACCATCTTTATTATAAATAGTAACCCATGAGCTCACGATAGCACCTTTCATTCCTTCCAGGACCACCTTTTCGCTTCCTGCCGGCAAGGTCGGATTACTGCGATAAATTTTATGAGTATCAATTGTTTTTATAAAATTATGGTGCCACACTATCCGGGGTGGTTTGCTTTTACCATAGAAACCAATATATAAAATATTATCAATACCCTGCGCCCAGATCAAAATAGGTGTAGAAGTATTATTCATAAACTTAATATCTTTGCAGCCATAAGCAACCGTAGCATCCTGACCGTAAGGTACATAGGGGACCGGCATACCATGAGAATACCTTTCAATTATGGGCAGATTGCTCAACACCGCCACATTATAAAGGGTGGAGGCCAGTTTACACACACCGCCACCAATAGTAGTGGATAACTGCGAGCCTATATATACCGGGCCTTTTTGAAAGCCTTTGGCCTGGCTGTAGGGGCCGACGGTATTATTCTGGGAGAAAGTTTGCCCTGGCTTTACTACCGTTCCCGTCAATAAACGGGCTGCCAGATGCACATTATTTTCTTCGCCGGGTAAAGGATCACGGAGAACTGTCCGATAAGCTGCCATCAGTACTGGAGTACCGTTTTCTTCCCGGGCCGCTTGGAAATTATGGTCATTTTCCC
>JBDKUD010000070.1:0-3026 GCA_039679805.1 Syntrophomonas sp.
CCTCGGGGATATTAAGATCTTCAAATATTTTAAAGCCAACAAGGTCATCATTCTTTGTTACTCCGAAAATATTTAAGGAGGCTTGATTAGCATCCATCAGAATACCGTTATTATCAATTAATATAATGCCGATAGGAGATTGCGAGAAAATATTACGGAATTTTTCTTCACTAATAATTAGAGCTTCTTCGGCTTTTTTCCGTTTAGTAATATCAACAGTTACCCCTACCAATCCCAGAAGCTTGTTGGATACACCGTGAACAGTGGCTTTATTATAAATAACGTCATGCAAGGTGCCATCAGCAAAGGGTAATACTCCGTCATAAGATTGAACACCAGGATTGTTTAAAAGAATTTTATCCATCCGGGTGTTTACTTCCGCAACTTCAGCAGGGACAAGATCAGAATAGCTTTTGCCAATAATCTGGTTCTTGGGAACCCCCATACATTCTTCGAAGGCCTTATTACAACCACGATAAATTCCTCGGGGATCCTTATAAAAAACTGGACTGGGGATGGTATCAATCAGGTGCTGTAGAAAATGAAGTTCCTGAAGTTCATTCTCCAAGTTATTGAGCTGGGTAATAGCTTCCTGGATCTTTCCCAATATTTGCAAAAAATTCGAATGTTCCATTTTTTATCCCCCATGTTTAGAAGTATTGACCATATTCTCAACCAGTTGAAATTTTGATTCCACGGCTTAATTTTTTTGTCAATAGCAAGTAATTGAAAGGATAAATCAATTATAATAGTACTTTCTACAAAATCTAAATTTCACCTAATATAGATTTAATTATAGTCAAGTTACTAAGAAAATGATAGAAAAGCTCGAATAATAATATAAATGAATAATTATTCCTATAAATATAACATAGAAAATATTATTCCTCAAAATTTTGCTAATGAGGGACATAAGAAATCATTATCCGGCAAAGGTCCTAACAGAATTGACAGGTGGGCATAGGACGACTAATGTAAAAGAAAAATATAGAAATAGATGAGCTAAATTCCACAATTTAGTTTATCCATTGATTAGTTGGAGGAGAAGTAAATGAGATTTTGGAATGACTTGAAATTGATGTACAAAATTATATCGGGTTTTTCCCTTGTCGCTTTGCTGATAGCAGGAATTGGCCCGATTGGCTGGAGCAATATGAATACCCTTAATCAGGCTACAACTACCATGTACCGCGAACATGTATTGCCCACCGAGCATTTAGCAAGTGCTTCTGACAGTGTTAAAGCCGTTCGAGGAGATATGTGGAAAGCTGCTGCAAATATCTCGGGAGAGGGAAAAACGGCAGACATTCAGGCAATTAATAATGACTTTTCCAAATTGAATCAGAGCTTGAAAAAATACGGCCGGGTTAATATGTCCAAAGAAGAACAAGAATGTTACAATCAGCTTTTGGTTGCAATAAAAGATTACCAAAAGGTAAATAGG
Organism: Syntrophomonas sp.; assembly: GCA_039679805.1. Taxonomy (GTDB): domain Bacteria; phylum Bacillota; class Syntrophomonadia; order Syntrophomonadales; family Syntrophomonadaceae; genus JBDKUD01. The sequence continues at coordinate 1,445 of JBDKUD010000070.1, forward strand.
CAATATGAAAACCTTATTAACAGTGAGGCGACAGTAGAGGTTAAGGCTGAATTCCTAAATAATGATACTCAGAATCAAAGGCTTCAGGTGGAAGAAAACCTGGACCGACTGGTAGAACTTAACGCCCAGTATGCCAAACAGGTAAAAGAACAGAGTGATAAACAATTTGCGACTGCCAGTATTAACATGATAATAATGTTTATGGTTGCCTTCCTATTAGCTTTGGGAGCAGGAATATTAATTGGGCGCCAAATCAGTAAACTCTTGGTAATGGCCTCCAACCATCTGGAGCAAATGGCTGGAGGAGATTTCAGCATAACCATCGACCAAAAGACCTTGGAACGCAAAGACGAAATTGGAAGTCTGGCGATGAGTATGAATGATATTGTGGGGCATGTGGGAGAATTAGTGCGGGAAATATCCGCTACCTCACAAGATGTGACAGAATCGAGTGAGAAACTGGCTTTATCCGGACAGAATGTAGCTTCATCGATGCAACAAGTCTCCGCTTCCACCCAGGAAATCGCCGCCGGTATGGAAGAGGTTTCTTCGGCAACCGAAGAAATTACAGCGACTGGTCAGCAAGTAGGCAGTACCCTGGATAATGTGACTAAAGAAGCAGATAATGATCGGCAGCAGGCCATGGAAGTTAATAAAAGAGCCATCCAGGTACAGGAGGAGGCTTCTGCTGCTCAGCAGGCCACGGTACAGCTCTGCGGTGAAATGCAGCAAAAGTTGGAGAAGGCTATGGCCGAGGCGCAAATAATTGAAGAAATCTCCGGATTGGCTGGTAAGATTTCCTCAATTGCCGGGCAGACCAATTTGCTGGCTTTAAACGCGGCTATTGAAGCTGCCAGAGCCGGGGAGCAGGGCCGTGGCTTTGCTGTAGTAGCCGAAGAAGTGAGATCACTGGCGGAAGAGTCTGCCACCACAGTGGATGACATCCAAAACATGACCAAACAGGTTCAGGTTTCGGTTGGCAACCTGATAAATAACTCCGATGCTTTGCTTAAATTCATTAATGATAAAGTACTGCCTGACTACAGCCATTTTCAAAAGGTTGGTGAACAGTATCGCAGTGATGGTAATATCATTCTGAATCTGGCGGAGAAAGTTGGGGATGATATTAAGAAGGTAGATCAGTCTATGAGTGAGATAAATAAAGCATTAGAGGTGACGGCTGCTACGATTGAACAATCTACAGCCGGAGCCCAGGAGATTGCCAAGGGAACTGAAACAGCTGCCCAGGCAGCTATGGAAATAAGTCAGGCTTCAGAGGATATGGCTCACAATGCTGAAAAAATGAATGAGCTGATGAGCAGGTTTAAGGTTTAAAAACAAAAAATCAATTTAATTTTATTAAAAGGACTGCCTGAAAACAGGGCAGTCCTTTGTTTATGGTGCATGTTGGCAGGTTCTATTTTTTAAGGCATATCCAATATTAACCTGTAATGTAACATAAGTTTCATGAGAACCATATGATGGAGTGAAGTAATATGGGCGAGACAGCAAGGATAAATCCCTATACTATATTACATCTATTTTTAATGCGGGGGGATTTTTGTGACGGTAATATTAAAAA
>JBDKUD010000066.1:0-11174 GCA_039679805.1 Syntrophomonas sp.
CGCTCCAGTGATTCATATATTGGTTTGAGCTGTGCCGCGTACTGGTTAACATTTACATTATACTGCCGATAAATCATGGAGCCGTTTTTCAATTTATAGACGAAAAATAAATTCTGGCGTGAGTTATACTCATTATTAACAAAGGCCGCAGCTTTTTCCTGTTCCCGGTTAGCAATAATGGCTTGATGAAGCTTATATATATGAGCAATATTTTGCGGGTTGGAATATTCCATGGAAACCTTCCGCGTATATCTATCATTTTGAGATTCATAATCATAAGCGGCCTGGTTTCTTTCCCCGCCAGGTAAATTAAAAAAAGAATTGTTCCAAAAAACACTCTCCACCTGTGCCAGCTCCGGCAGTTTTTTCTCATAACCGGTAAAATCATAGTTAAATCCACTGATCAATACAATCATAACAACTACAAATACCAGGTAACCGCGGGTAATTTTCTTTTTGAACACATGCAGAGACTTGTTCATTAAAAATTCGCTTAGCCAATAACCTAGCAAAGAACCAAGTACATAGCCGAAATATGTCCAGTTCATGCTATGCTGAGCACTGTAAAAATAACTTCCTACACACAGCATGCTGCAAAATGTTACCCCATACTTAAAAATCGGACGTATTACTGCGAAAGTGATAGCATTGCCGGCGGTTTCCAAATGGCGGCGCTGATAAAGATAAAGGCCTGCCAGGTACAGCACCAGACTGGAAAAAAGATAAAGCCCGATTTCAGTTGCGCTGAAAGGATGATAGTTAAGTTGCGTCATCCGAATCAAGGGAGAAATGTTGTTAAACTTATTCAAATAATAATCATAAGCAAAGCCGTAGGTATAGAGGTTAATATTATGCAACAACAGCATGGACAGCCCGGCCGGCAGCAAAAGGAGAGTATAGGTTAATACACCCTGTACCGTTGACATACCGCAAAACATGCCGGTAGCCACACTGGTTACAAATAACAACAGATTAATGATCAGACTAAGCCCCAACCAGGTAAAAATAGCCTGATTACTTACGTATTCAATTCCCAGGCCATTTATAATAGCCCAGGATACCAGAGCCGTAATAATTATGGGCACAAATAAAAAGATAAAACCGGCAGTCAAATGGGTATTATAGAGGATTTCCCGTTTAATGGGCAAAGTGTGCATCATATCTACCGTCTGGCTGGACTGCAAATAGCGAAATAAAAATATTCCCGTAAGTACCGGTACAACTAATAACAACAACATTTGCAGGTCGACTTGAAACTTAAAAATACGCAGGTAGGGGTTGTTTAAGACATTTAGTACCATAGTTTCCTGCCGGCTGTAAATCATTAAAATTTGCAAAGGAACACTCAGCAGCAGACCCAGTAGGTAGGCAGCCCCGATCCAGCCCATACTTTTTATATCATTACGCAGAATTCCGGCGTTAATAAATGATCTTTTGGATTTCATATCCGTTATCCCCCATTTCATAAATGAAAATTTCCTCCAGAGTAAGTGGCAGGATATCCAGAATAGCCGGATGATACGTCTGCAGCTGGGTGGTTATATCCTCGTAATTGCCGCGCATAATTAAAATATGTACACTGCCTCTTTGTTCTTGATAAAGCGGCTGCATATCTTCATATAAGGAAGTTGGTATATCTCCGCTAAAAGCTATCTGAATCTTATGTACATCCGCTTTCAAATCATCCAGTTCCCGCTGAATAAGCATCTGGCCCTGATGCAAAATTCCGATAAAATCACAGATGTCTTCCAGTTCACGCAAATTGTGCGAAGATATAATTACCGTCATGGCCCGGGCGGCCACATCCTGAACAATAAGATTCTTGACTTTCTGCCGCATTACCGGATCTAATCCATCCAGAGGCTCATCTAAGATCATAACCTCCGGCCGCATGGCAAATGCCAGCCAAAATGCCACCTGGCGCTGCATGCCCTTGGAAAGTGTTTTAATGCGCCGCTTAAGTTCAATATTAAAGATTTCCTGCAATTTCATGAAGCGGTCCCAGCTCCACTGCGAGTAAATACGACTATAGAATCTGGCCATGTCCTGAATATTATAATTATTGAAAAAGTATAGGTAATCAGGAATAAACACTGTGCGCGACTTTATCAGGATATTTTCAAACACCGGGGATGAATCTATCCTGATGTTACCGGTATCTGGCCGGTAAATTCCCGCTAATAATTTTAAAAGCGTAGTTTTGCCGGCCCCATTGGAACCCACCAGACCATAAATCGAACCTTTATTTACAGACAAAGTGACCTCTTGTAATGCTTCCAGATTAGCAAAAGATTTGCTGACATTAGCAACTTCAATCATTTGCTTCATAACCTCCTTTATCGGGAATTGAACCTTTGATCAGGGATATAATATTTTCCTCACTCATCCCCAGAAACTTTAGTTCTGAAACAATTCTCAACAGTTCCTGCTGCAATTTACTGAGCTGTGCAGTTTGCTGCTTGGGAACTACGGCCAACACAAAGTGCCCTTTTCCGGGAAGGGAATAAATATATCCCTGGTATTCCAGCTCGCGGTAAGCCTTTTGAATAGTATTGGGATTAACGGTTAATTCGCCAGCCAGGGTACGTACTGATGGCAATTGCTGATCCGGCTTTAATACCTGATTGATTATTAAATTCTTAAACTTTTCTACCAACTGTTCATAGATCGGTGCTCGGCTGCGAAAATCTAATTCAAACATATTAACCTCCTTCCGCATATACTGTACTAATAAATATAATACGGTTAATACAGTTTGATTATAATGCACAAATATTACTATTGTAAAGAGTGAATGTAAAGAGTAAAAATGGGGAAGGTTCTTGAAGACTATGGACAAGTGGTGGAAATTGCAGGAAAAAATATTTCCCCTACCTCAGAAATTTAATAACATGCCTCGCATATATAGTTAAGAAAGAAAAAGGAGGAATGTTAATGAAGAAAACACTGACGATTTTGTTATCAATGCTTATGCTTTTAGTATTTACAGCAACCTGTATGGCCAGTACGGTAAATGAAAAAGCATTGGCAAAAAAACCTGACAAGGTTCAGGTGGTTAAGCAGAAAATCGTAGTCAAAAAAGAACTCAAACAAAAATATGAGGAGAAAGTTAAAGAGCGGACTCAGAAAACAGAAAAACAGACCACGGCAACAAAAGTTCCCCGGATTAAGGATGTTGAAAACCACTGGGCTGCACATTCCGTTCAACTTCTTTATGCTGCCGGTCTAATTAGCGGCTATACGGATGGAACCTTTAAACCAGATAATTCCATCACCGAGGCGGAAATTATTTCGCTGATCACGAAACTGGCTGATGATGAAACAATTACAGATGACGATGAAGATGTAACCGATGAAGACTTGGATAATGTACCTGCATGGGTGAAGGGATCTGCTAAAAAGGCTGCTCAACTTGGATTTCTTAATCTAAATCGCTTCCACTCTAATGTTCAGGCTACCAGAGTACAAACTGCTGTTTGGATTGCCAAGGCCATTAAGCTCGAACCTGTGAATGTAAGTGATATGCCTTTTAAGGATGGCGTCCTTATTTCCTCGGAAGATGCAGGCTACATAATAGCTCTGTATCAAGAAAAAATCATTTTCGGTACACCGGGCGGTAAATTTAATCCCAATAGTTGTATCACCCGGGCGGAAATAGCTGCTATTATGGAACGAATTCTTGCCGATGGCGACTTCGACTCAGATGAAGCAATTGTATCAGTTACTCTGCCGGCAACCGCAACGGTTGAACAGGGAAAATCCATTACCCTAAAAGCTACTGTAAAATACGAAGATGGAACCACTGACAACGATGTTACCTGGTCCAGCAGCGACACCGACCTGGCTACCGTAGAAGATGGTGTGGTAACCGCAGCAGACGATGAAACCGGAACTGTAACTATAAAGGCAACTGCAACCAAGGATGGGATCACAAAGTCGGCCAGTTGTGAAGTTAAAGTAGTAGATGAAATAGAAACATTACCGGCTTCTCTAACAGCAACCGGTGCCATAGGAGTTCATGATGGGAAAGTCTATCAAGAGTTTAAACTTATGGCAGATGGAGATAAGATTGATATTGATGAAGATAATGTTTCCAGTATCACCATGACTAAAGACGACGGAACTCCGGTTACTCTTACCCCCAATAGCGATGATACCCTCTGGTTCAATGTTCAGAAGGCAACCGGTTTTTATCAACTGAATGTTGAAAAGGAAGATGGAACACTCTATGAGGCAACCCTGGACTGGGTAGCTCCAGAGGAAGTTGATGCTGATTTAACCGGTGATGAAGAAGAGCGCGACGGTGACGAATATACTGAATATGAAATAGGCAATCTCGATCTATCTGATGCTGATGCAATATACCAGATCAAGTCTGATGGAACCGCAGATGAACTAACCGTAGAAAGTGACTCGAATTTATGGATTAATACCGATGATCAAGAGAACGACGAGAGCACTTTCCTTATTTACATCGATGGAGATTGGTACACTACTGAAATTAACTTTTAATAATCAATTTAACTAGTTAAGGGGAACCTTTTATGGGTTCCCCTTTTACATGCCTGGCACTGGCATTAAGTTAGTATTTTCATCCGATAGCTTAACGCCGCTAAGCTCCTGGATAACGATTTCTAAGGTCAGATAAAGTATTAAACTCCTGCTGACGTTAGAAATCTGTTTATTCGTTAGTGCCTGAACCCAAACAATAAACAATGGCTACAGTTCCCGGGCCTACGTGTAACCCAATCGCGGGACCAATTGAAAAAGCAGGAACCACCCGGTTATATTGCCGGCTTAGAATTTCAGCAAGTTCGCTCGCTTGTTTATCGGCATCAATGTGATGAACCAGCAGGTGTTTTAATCCATACTTTTTAGCGTCATCACTCAGTATATTTAACATACGGTTTATAGCCCGGCGGGTGCCTCTTACCCGCTCAAAAACATCAGTCATGCCATCATTAACATAAAGGATTGGTCTTATTTGCAGCAGATTCCCGATTAATGCTGATGCTCCACCGATTCTTCCGCCTTTTATTAAATACTCCAATGAAGCCGGAACAAAATAGAAGCGGATTTTTTCCCTAATGCAACGTGCCGTTGCTATCACATCCTCCATCTTCTTACCTGCCTGGGCCGCTATGGCTGCTTCAATAACCTGAATTCCCATAGCCATACAATTGGTTTTGGAGTCAAATACTTCAATGCGGGCCTGGGGGAATTCCTCCATTACCATCTGCCTGGCACTTAAGGCAGAGTCATAGGTGCCGCTCATCCGGGCGGATAAAAAGATACCCAATACTTCCTCGCCCCGCGCCACAATTTCTCGAAAAACATCATAAATCTGACCAAGTGTAGGCTGTGACGATGTAGGGATAACATTGTCAGCAGCGATTTTTTTATAAATATATTCATGTGGTCGGGTAGTTTCATCAAAAGATTCATCCGGGAACTGTACGCATAAGTGTACGGTTTTTATATCAAGGTCTTCTTTAGTAATTTCATCTATATAGGAAGTGCTGTCAGTAACTAGCCTAACCGTCAAAATACTTTCCCCCCTGTATAATCTCCTCGAATAATGACTAATAATATGATAACATTTTGCACCCTGTATACAATGTTTTATTTAAGCACACCTTATATTAAAACGATTAGTTATTATTTGGGCGAAAGGGGATAAATGATAATGGACAATAATGAAAAGCATCTTAATATACTCCTTTTTAGCGGTGATTATGATAAATGTTTGACCGCCTTCATTCTTGCTAACGGGGCTAAAGAACAGGGGATGACAGTTACCATTTTTTGTGCCTTCTGGGGGCTGCTGATTCTCAGGAACCCTGAAAAAATGGGCTCAGAGGATAAAGATATATATGAAAAGATGTTTTCATCTTTCACACCGGCGGGACCGGAGCAGCTGCCCCTTTCTAAAATGAACTTTGCCGGCGTGGGCAAAACCATGTTGCTAAACATGATGGACGATAAGAAGGCGCCTCATCTCAAAGATTTCTTGGAAGGGGCACGTAAAAAAGGGGTTAGATTCTGTGCCTGCAAACTATCAATGGAAATCATGGGGTTCTCACCGGAAGAAATGCTGCCGGAAATTGAAATAATAGAAGTAGGAGGCTACCTGCAAGATGCTGTAAAGGCTGATATCCAGTTGTTTATATAAGTGAGGAGTGAGGTGTAAGGTGTGAGGAGTAGTGAGGTATATCCAGGTAAAAAGCGACGTTGGCGTTCCCACTACCGTGTTTGTTGAGGAGATGGTTCTTTTAATGCAAACGTTCTACCAAAATTACCAATATTTATAAAAAAGATGTGGTACAATTAAAACACCTGTATTCATAAGATATATAAAGTATTAATGAAAAAGGGTGTAATATGTTTACCAGTAAACAGCCGGCCGAAATTCGCTTATTGCGCAAAAATATTATGGGCATCAACCAGCAGGTACCTATTGCAAATAATAAACAGACCAGATACATTTACTTCGATAATGCTGCCAGCACGCCCGCTTTAGTTCCGGTGGTGCAAGAACTTAACGATTACCTTAACTGGTATTCGGGAGTTCATCGCGGCACCGGTTTCAAATCGCTGATAAGTTCCAAGATATATAACCAATGTCATGATATCATTGGCAGTTTCGTGGGTGCTGATCTTACCAGAGATACAGTTGTGATGGTTAAAAACACTACCGAAGCCATAAACAAATTGTCATATCGATTACAGCTAAACCCGTCTGATGTGGTCATAACCACAGATATGGAGCACCATTCCAATGATTTGCCGTGGAAAGCCAGAGCGAAAGTTTTATATGCCCATCTTAACAAACACGGGGAATTAGATATTGAAGATGTACGTAACTGTTTACAGAAGAACTACCCCCGGGTTAGACTTCTGGCTGTTTGCGGAGCATCCAATGTTACCGGACATATCAACAATGTCCACCTATTAGCCGAAATGGCACATGCGTATAGCTGCAAAATCTTGGTAGATGGTGCCCAACTTATACCCCACCGGCGATTTGAAATGAAACCATACTCAGATCCCGCACATATCGATTTTCTAGCTTTCTCAGGACACAAAATGTATGCGCCCTTCGGCGCAGGGGTATTAATAGGGCCGAAAGAAATCTTCACCCAAAATCCTCCTGAATATCAGGGCGGGGGAACAGTGAAGTTAGTAATGAAAGACAAGATATACTGGGCTGAGCCTCCCGATAGCGAGGAAGCCGGTTCCCCGAATGTAATCGGCACTTATGCTTTAGCCAAAACCCTAAATTATCTGAAAAACTTGGGAATAGGCAATATTGAGCAGTACGAGCAAGAACTCACCGATTATGCACTAAAGAAGATCCAGGCTTTAAAAAATATCGTTGTCTACGGCAGCAAAACACGAGTAGGAGTTATCAGTTTCAACATAAAAGGAATATCCCATTCCCTGGTGGGTGCCATACTGTGTTTTGAAGCAGGAATAGGCACCAGAACCGGATGCTTTTGTGCCCAAAATTACGTACGCAAACTGCTGGGGGAGAAGGAAGACAGCCGGCAAATTAAGCTTTTCGAGGATAACCAGGCAGATAAAATACCCGGAATGGTCAGAATCAGCCTGGCTGGTTACAATACCCGTGAAGAGGTTGACTATCTGATAAAATGGCTCGAAAAGATAACCCAAAACAAATCTGAATTCGAGTCGCGCTACCGGTATGATCCCATACAGGGCAGCTTCATGCCTAATGACCTACCCGCCCAGGAATTTATTGATAGCATTTATAACCGGTATCTGTAGAATTATGGTTATAATAGACGCAGACTAACGCAGACTAATATGACCTCCGCAGACTTTTCAAGGGAAAGGATATATAAGGTAATTAAGCTTTTGTAGTAACCTTTAAGCACAATGGAAAATTCTAAGAACTATAATGACAACAATAATTTAAATAGATGAGTCTGCGAAAGTCATAAAAGTCTGCGTGCGACGAAGTCGCCAGCGTCTATTTACTAAGCTCATCCGCAGCAAACTCCTCCTGAATGATATCCAGGAAAACGGCTGCCAACGCAGGGTCAAATTGAGTGCCGGAATTTGCTCTGATTTCTTCCAGGGCCGCTGAAACATCGAGGTGCTCTTTATAGGGACGATGGGAAATCATAGCGTCATAACTGTCGGCCACGCGGATAATTCTTGCTAAAATCGGAATATCTTTTCCCTTAAGACCAACAGGATAGCCGCTGCCATCGTAGTTCTCATGGTGATAGAGGATAACCGGTACGATCGGATGCAGCTTCTGCATCGCTTTCACGATATCACTTCCCCATTCAGAGTGGTGCTGTATCATTTCCCACTCTTTATTACTCAATGGGCCTACCTTGTTAAGTACATCCCGGTCGATCTCAATCTTTCCGATATCATGCAAAAAAGCCGCATAGCCCAGCAGATGAATCTCTTCCTGGGGCAAACCGTACCTTATTGCCAGCTTTATAGAATGGTCAGTCACCCGTTCGGAATGGCCAAAGGTGTAGCGATCCTTAGCATTAATCACCGAAACCAGAGTGCGAATTGAATTCAGCAGTTCTTTTTCGTCATCTTCCACATCCAGATTGTCAAAGACGGAGAAATACATCTCCACCTTATTCTTATCCAGACTTTTGGCACGGTAAAGTGCCTGATCGGCATACTTGACCAAATCTTTGGCATTGCTTGCATGAGTTGGACAAATGGCAATCCCGCAGGAAACGGTAATTTTCCCTTCGGGTTGATATTCCTCGCCGTGAAAATTCTGGCTGCTAATCAATTTACTAATATCTTCGGCAATATGCATTGCTTTCGTGCTGTCTGAGTCAGGCAGCACAACCACGAACTCATCACCGCCATATCGTGATACAAAGCCACAGCCATTAACCTTCGTGTTTAAGATATCCCCAATTTTACTGATTAATGAGTCCCCGGCCTGATGCCCGTGAATATCGTTGTAATGTTTGAAGTAGTCAATATCGAGCATGATGAGACCCAACGGGTGTGCTGCGGAGGCTTTTGGAACATACTCAATAATTTTCTCCTGAAAATAACCATAGTTATATAGCCCGGTCAGGAGGTCCGTTATTGCTAATTTAGTTAACTGCCGTCGGTACTGAGTATCCAGATCGGTTTGTGCCCCCGTAAACCAAGCTACTATAAACATAACGCTGATTAAAATCAGGTTAGCTTCCAGGATTACAAAAAAATCGTTCGATATTCCCGCAACGACATTTTCAATATAGATTAATATAGTACCTACTGTTGCAATCATTATTCCCGCTTTTTTGCCAAGGATAGAGGATGTAATAATTACCGGCAGCAGGAGAATAGTCTCGGTGTTGTAAGAATTCTTACCTACCACAAAAAGGGTAAAAGCTGCTATTAGTAGGGGAAAACTTACATAAACAAAGTCAATCCAGGTGAGCTTCATATTAACGTCAAGGGAAGCATTCTTTGAGTTGTACATGGTGATAAGTTCAAATCCAACCAAGCCCGCAATAAAAAAGATCAAGAAACGGATCATGGTAGTATTATAGTTCGCTAATGAAAACATCTTTTTACTAAGAGCAAGTGCAAACATCATAACAAAAAGGCAAAACATATGTGTTGTTGTCAAATATTCATAAATTTCCTTACGTCTTTGCGATTCGTTTTCTTGAATCTTCACAAAATTCACCTCTGACCCGTACTATAATGAAAGGGAGGTGGCACAGAACCACCTCCCTTCCGCTACTATTTCCGAAGCGATGCGGGAACTTCACTCTGATAGTGGGAAAAAACACATAACGGAGAAACCTTTGCGACAAAAACTAGAGCAACTACTAAAAGTCCAGAAAAACGGAATATTATATTCTTCAACCTGTACACCTCCCCTCCGGTTTTAGCCCTATCTTATCAATGAAAACCCATAAACGGTGTCCGAGCGGGGTCAGATTAAAACTGACCCATAAATTACTTAGAACCAGGCACATTCTAATCTCAGATATCTTTTCCCAACTATTAAAAAGCAGTCCGATAATGATTATTGCTATCAATGCCATAACTAAAAGAGCATATATTCTTAATCTTTTACGGCGTATTGGAGATAAAATTGGGGCCTTAGGATTGTCTACGGGTGCATATATCAAGATAACAATAAACCCAACTAAAATTGACACAAGGGATAATGAATCTGTATAAACAGGCTGCCATGTACTTACGTAGCGAGATGCCAGTGCTAGTAAGGGGAATACAATCATTGTAACCAATGCACATCGCCAGGGAGAATCCGAGTGTCCACCCCCGGCATTATGCCTGAAGGCAGCGATGGTAAGCAAGCATACAAAGGTACCCCAGAAAACGCTTAGAATCCAGCCGAGTGCCAAGGTAAGAATGGCATTTACACTATTAAGTGTGATAACTTCGATAGCATAGGTAAGTTCAGCTTGTTTTTCCTCGCCAAGATTATGGATTTTTGACAAGCTCGTTGCCCATTTTGTACTGAAACCCAGATAACTCATTTTTCCCAGGCCACTTCGGATGGCTTTAAGAAACGTGGTATAACCAGGGCAAGAACTATAAGTATGAAGTCCTGGGTGATTCCCAAAGCTGCCCATAAACCTTTATTAGCAAAAGATTGTTGTGCATCTAAGTGAGAACATGCGAAAAAAATACTACTAACCAGGTATTCCAGCATGGCCAATGCGAAAAAGCTCGAAAATACTGCAATAACTGTTCGAGAAGGTGTTACATTGGTAAATTTAACAATTAATAAAAAAAGTACAAATATCATTACTGGTATATGAAATCCAAAGGTAACTGGCAGGGTACGGATAATATAACTGATTACTGAAATAATAATGCCGCCTATTAAAATGCGTCCCCAGCGCAGCGGTACTTGAGCTATAGCCAGGCTTAGGGCAATAAGTCCCATACTCTCGGGAAGAGATTGTAAAAAATAATAAACTGTATTCATATGGCGTCCTTTCTATAGATTGCTATTTTTTACCTTAACGGAATTATTTTCGACATTATGACATCAAATCCTCTTTTGAAATAAAAATTAGGACCATAGTTCTAGACGCCTTAGGATAAGGGAAGTGATACTAAAGAAAAGTGTTCATAAGGATAAAAGAGAATTAATCTTACTGGTTCTGGAAAACATAAAGTCATCTGAAATA
>JBDKUD010000388.1:0-2205 GCA_039679805.1 Syntrophomonas sp.
TTTTATTACTTTGCTTTGCTATTGACAAGAATTTAAAAAGACGCGAGGTTTAATATATGTATTATTTTGGCCAATACATCCCGGGAAAATCTATCATCCATAGGCTAGATCCACGGGTTAAAATAGCAGTACTTATTTCTTTGAGTTTAATTATTTTCCGGGCAGATGTGTTGATCCTGGTTCTAAGCAGTGCTTTTTTGCTAATAGTTACTTTACGTTCTCAAATATCACCCAGGTATATATTAAAGGCCCTTAAACCCAGCCGGGTTTTTTTCATATTTATATTTTTGTTATACGTATTTCTTACTCCCGGAACTTCTATCCCACCATTTCCCTGGGGAAAGATAAATATAACTTATGACGGACTATACCAGGGGATATTACTGATATGGAAACTAATCTTACTGGTTATAAGTGCTTCAATCTTAACTATGGTTACTTCTATATCAGAACTGACTTTGAGTATGGAACGGTTCCTTAGACCATTGCGGATAATCGGTGTTTCTTCGCATGATCTCGCTGTAATGCTATCTATTGCTTTAAGATTCATTCCTACTCTGCTCCAGGAAACCAATAGGATAAAGGAAGCGCAGATGGCGAGGGGACTTGATTTAATGAATGGTAATATAACCAAAAAGGTAAAAGGGGCAGCTTCACTAATGATACCAGTGGTGCTAAACGCCTTTAGTCGAGCTGACCAGCTGGCAGTTGCAATGGAAGCGCGTGGTTATCAGACCGGTCCTAAAACTTATTTATATGAGCTATGTATGACGTGGTTTGATTATATAGTATTAACGGTAACGATAATTACTCTGGCAACGCTAATTATGTTTTATTAATAACTCCCATTATTTCCGGCCATTTATTAAGGAAACTATTTCAATACAGGCCTGGTCGATAGTCAAAATGTTAGTGTGAACATTTTCACCCATCTGTTTAAGCCGCCACATTAACTCTGTAACCTGCGGGGTATTCAAGCCTAAAGATTTCAACCATTCCACCCTGCTTAACACATCGTGCGTTTCGCCATCGTGAGCTACACTACCTTTATTCATTACAATAACCCTGTTGGCATAGATTATTTCATCCATATTGTGAGTAATATCAATTATTGTAATACCTTGCCGGTTAAGTTCTTTTAAAACGTTGAAGATTTTTTGCCTGGCAGAGGGGTCTAGGGAAGATGTAGGTTCATCAAGTATGACGTATTTAGGGTTCATTGCCAGTATACCAGCTATTGCCAGGAGCTGCTTCTGCCCTCCGGAAAGATTTCCGGGCGCTCGCCCGGAATATTCACTTAAACCTACCCTGGACAGAGCATCGTCAACTCTCTGACGTATTTCCGGGGTTTTTAGACCAAGGTTTCCAGGACCAAAAGAAACATCTTCTTCGACCGTCATTGATACGATCTGATTATCAGGGTTCTGGAATACCATTCCTACCCGGCGTCGAATTTCTCCCACCGCGTGTTTATCTTTAGTATTCAATCCATCTACCCAAACATCACCTGAAATAGGGAATAACAGGGCATTAAAATGTTTTACCAGCGATGTCTTCCCGCAGCCGGTCGGCCCAATGATAGCTATATATTCGCCTTCTTCTATGTTTAGATTTATAGAATCGAGAGCAAAGACATCATTATCGTTATATTTAAAAATCAGGTTTTCTACTTTGAGCATTATACGATTTCTCCTTATAAGGTTAGATAATTACTTATATGAGTTTGATGAAAGCAATGACTAATTAGGTATGTTAATTATAAAACAAACTTTAATAAAAATGACTAAGTTTTAGGTTTGTTAATCAAAGTGTCACATTTGTGTCAATTAATTGTATTAGAGGTGACAGTTTTGATACGTGCTATGTCTTCAAACCAAGGCAAGGTGAAAATTTAGGAGAAATGTATGGCCCCTTATTACTTGCACACTCAAGAATTTTAACTAATAAAATTATCCCAATAGCATAGTTGGCATGAAAAATGCAAATAGTAGTATAACAAAAGAACAAGTTATTAAATAAAACTAAAATTTGTTATAGACTCACTGATATTCACTGGTATCTCAGCAACTAATTATGCAATTTTACAGCTAACATGCAATTTTATTATAGTAATAATTAATTCTAACCCAGTAGAACGGTGAGATTATATAGAAATGCGGGAGTAATTTTTTTATTCCCGTATTTCATTTTCTGGTCAATTCAAGG
>JBDKUD010000322.1:0-12578 GCA_039679805.1 Syntrophomonas sp.
GGCCATTAGCTCAATTGGCAGAGCAGCTGACTCTTAATCAGAAGGTTCCGGGTTCGATTCCCTGATGGCCCACCATAGAAAACAAAGGCCCCTCTAAGATGGAGGGGCTTTCTTGTGAGCATTTTTATTTCTGAAAAAATTGTCGATGCTCACATTTTGCTCACACGAATTAAAAATCATGATTTTAATAACCTTTTAACGCGATATTTTTTACCCTTCGGTTTTTCTTTTTCGGGTGCAAACTTTTTATCTAATTTATTTACCAGGTCTCTTCTTCTATCAATATTTGGATTGATATAAATATCATTTGTGATTTCTATACTGGAGTGGCCCAGTTCTTCGCTGACATCCTTAGATTCGGCCCTATCCTCAAACATCATCGTTGCGTGAGCATGCCGCAGATCATGGAAGCGTGTCTCCTTTGGCAGGTTAAGCTTCTCCAGGACCCGGTTGTATTTTTTAGTAACTTCATTTGGATCCATTAAGCGGCCATCTTGCCAGCAAACAACCACGTTATTAGGGTTAAGTCCCTCACCATACGTCTTAGCCCATTCAGCTTTTATATCTTTATGCTTAAGAAGTTCTGTCTCAAGGAAGGGGCTTATAGGAATGTATCTGCCTTCCCGTTCTTGGTATCCTCAATAACAACCCCTATATCTTAATATGTGCGAAAACCTGGAGAGCCTTATAGCCCGGCGCGTAAGCCTCAAAATGAGGGTTATAAAGCTGGAGGAACAGGTGGACGGAATCCGGTTTGCTCTCAGTCAGTTAGACCCCTTCGAGCGGAAAATAGTTGATTACAGGTACTGGCAAAACATGAGTACCCGGCAAATATCCCGAGTTTTGGACCTTCATAAGAATTCGATAGAGCGGACCAGACAGAAGGTGGTAGAGGAACTGGGAAAGATGATATCATGATATCGTGATATTTTACTATTTTAATGCAAGTTTATAATTATACTGTTATAATATTGACAAGTGAGGGCACCGATGTGCTAGATCGGTACCCCCAAAAGGATCTAGTATGGGGCTATGTAAAACTTTTTACATAGTTTTACTGCTTTATAAGGGATATGTATGACAATATGAGTACAAAAGGGCAAATTATTTTTAACAACATCATTCTCCATCACCTCCTTATGAGTGCTCGGGAATCCAAGTAAAAATGGTCGAACTTAATTCGAGCATTAAAACAGAGATTTAGATTTAAGTTAGATTAGTTATTTATAATATCCATATAATTTAAATTAATAATTGAATTTTCCCCGGGAGCCGGGATTTTAAATGCTATTTTTGAAATGTTAATATTCGTAAGATTTATTAATAATTAATATATAAATAATTCTTTCCCGCCAGGGCTGGCGGATTTCATTATAAAAGCACAATCGTGCTTATTTATCTTGGTACTCCTTTAGGACATCCAAGAATCGCCACTAAAAGCAGTGGACTTTCCTTCTGGGCAAAGCCCAAAATAATTACAATATTTAGTATATACCTTAATTTACAACATTGCAACAAAAAAAACAGGGGCCGGTTAGGCCCCCTATAAGATAAAGATCATCTCCTCTCATGAAACGGTCTTTTTACCCAGATCATATAACCCGCAAGAAAGTAAAACTGCTGCTATGCCTCCGACTAAACCGAGATATACCGCACTAGAAGCAAAGAGGGCAGCAGTAACACCTATGACTGCGCCGATTGATGCCGACAATAAAGGAGCATACTTAGAGGGTAATCCTGCTTCCCTAGCAGCTTTTACTAGGCCTTGGATAATTGCACTGCACTTGTCGGCCCAGTGCATCCGCTAGTTCCCGCACGGGAGCGTAAGAGCAGTTGTTGATAACTACCCCATCTAGTACAACATTTCCCACCTTGACCTTGACTTCTGGAAGAGACGGCATGCCTACCAACATAGCCCTCAGCTTTGCCCACGGGAACATGGCCCCGGGCCATCACGTCTTTGTGGCCTATCAGTTGTAGGCCTTTCTATGCAGAGCCTTCTACGTCATTATTTTCGTTGTATTGGTTGCTAGTGTCATAGTTTGCACTGTAACTTGTGTTATAGGCGTTATATCCGTATTGATTCGTATTCCCTCGGGTGAAATAACTGGAGGCCACTTCCTGCCCAAAGTAGCCGCCCAGGACAACTATTTCAATCGAGATAAGTGTCTTAATTAACTCCAAATCTGCGGGGTTATGGTGAATCATATAAAGAACGATTGTTAGGATGAATGGGGCAGAGAACAAACAGGCCAGCAGATCCTTAAAGCTAAAATCATGAGGGTTGTTAAAAACTGATGGTTTCATTATTTACACCTTCTAACATAATCTACAACCTCATCAATTTTTGCCTCCTGCCGAGCCATATTTACTTGCAGGATATTGGTCAACTGCTCCATGGCGTGGGTATTGTTCTCCACACTGTTTATTGCATATAACGCCTTTCCCCGTGATTGCAGTAAATTTGTTCACCATATCGTAATGCTGCTTCTCTTCCGTATGAAGAAAAATAACAGTTCTCCCATACGTCTCTGTAACCTAAAAATCTGGGCATTTTGATTCACTTCCTTTTAATTAATTGTAAATCCTTAGCCAAAATACCACAATCGGAAGTGTGGAAGATGACCGTTAATTTATACTAATTGATCAAAAAAAGGAGGATATCACCATATCATGAAGGAAATAGAATGCAGGGTTTAGGTATTAAGAAGTTATTACAAATAATATTAGCTGTTAAACTAGGACAAAAACGGAAGGAATTGCTATGGCCAGATGTAATTTCTGTGGTGCAGAAAATGAATATGAAGCGTTAATTTGTAGGGAGTGCGGTGGACATCTAAACCCAGAATATGTTGCAAATAAATCTCATTTTATCAAATGGGAAGCTAAGATAGATAAAAGAAATGTTCTTTTAATTGCAATACTTATTATAACATTTGGAAGTCTTGCTGCTTTTCATAATAAAGGTGTCTCCAATAATAATCTGTTAACTGGAGGGAGTGAATTGGGTTGGATTTTTATACTTGCTGGTGTACTGGCTTTAATTCCTCCATATATTACGGAGGTTAAAGATCCTAGTAGAACACAAGGGGCGTATTATTGGTATTGGTACATTTATAGTTATTTTTTATTTCCAGTTGCATTTTTCCATGCAATACATATAAAGAACAATGAAATACTCGAAACTAAAATGCTATTGGATAATAAGGCTGAAGATAAAAAAGATGATACTAATCTCAGTACTCAAGGTTATAAATTTAGATGTAGAGTTAACATAACTTCTATTAATATAAAAAAGATGCTTACTGTTGTTGGCCTAATTACGTTAATGCTATTTTTTTTGGTGCCTGCATCTATTAAATCGTATACACTCTATTCACTTGATGAGTTGGGAAGCAACAAAGATAGTACTGGATTAGAATCTTATATCTATTCAAACTGTAAAGACAAAGAAAACAGAATTTATGTAAATCACGCAGTAGATGTTCTTACGAATATAGAAACAGAAAATGCCTATGATGCCATGGAAGAACTAATGTATTCTAATCTAAATAATTCTTTAAAAATTAAAATTGTTAAGAATCTTGTTGGTAAGAACTATAGCGTAAAATCCGTCAATAAGATTTATAACCTATACGAAGATGAAAAGCAGACAGAACTAAGAAGCGAGCTAAAAAAACTGCTTGCTCTAGCTCCTAAGGTCCTGCTCTATGAAGAAATTAATAAGAAAATAAGCCAGGTAAAAGTATCAGGAAATGATTTCCCAAAATATTTTAGCGAAGTAATGACTCTTACACCAACTTACGAAAATGAAGTAAGAGAAATGGTAACGGTTAGCATAAGAAAAAATTTGAGTGAATGTACATCTGAAGATAGTTTTTGTGGAATAGAAGTACTATTGGATTATTGGGACAAATATGGTAATGCAGATAAGAAAGTGGAACGTGATAATCTATTGAAGGCAATAGATAACTATGATAGCCTTGATGGTCGTCAGATCGGAATTAAGAATGAAATTCAAAAGAATAACGATAAGATATCTTCTGCAAGCCAGGAAATACAGAAAATAAATAACAGCGAAAGCATTTACATAACGTTAAGCGCCTATATGGTAAGAAAAATAGATGATGACAATTATGAGATTTCTCTCCCTCAATATAATGGTTATTTTGGGGAATTACCTTCTTCCAATCATGCAATATTAAAAACCGTCAGTACGACCTTCCAGAGTAAAGGATGGTTTACAATTAAAGCTATTAGTGAAGGCACTATGCCAGTCGATATTAAAGAAGAATACGGGGGATTTACTCAGGATTGGCCCGTATACATTGAAGTACCTGACAGTACGCTTGATCATCAAAACAAGGCCGAACAACAGCAAATTTATAATGAAGCCAACAACAATAATAATAAGTTAAAGACCGAACAACAAAGTAATAAACATGAAATAAATAGATTGGTTACCAATATCTTAAATCAAAAACAGTCTTTAGTATCGTATATTTGATTGTTAACATTGTTAATAGTTCTTTGGGGGAGGTCAATTAATGAGAGAAAAAAGACTGATTGTTTTAATTTTAACTATTTTTATAATATTCATGGTAAGTGGATGTAATGGCGGTGAGAAAAATAATTCAACCACTACCCATAAAAGCAAAGAGATTAATACTTCTAATAATGTAAAACCCGCAGTATCAAACAAACCGGTCAGTATTCCTAATGAATCTCCTCCTCAGCCAACTCTATCAGATCAAGAAATATTAACTTTACTTCAAAAGGCTGATCAACAATTTTGGGACGTTGTGGACGCAACTAACGAAGCACGAAAGATTATTGAGGGAACAAACGGAATGTCTTACGCGGAATTGCCAGCACCGTTTAATACCCCGGAAAAACTCTCAATGTATTATGGACAATATTGGCAAGATAAAGATGCTCAGGATTTCCTTAAAGACGCTACATATGTTGACGGAGTATATTGTTTTCCCTATGGTGATCCGGGATATGGTATTAATTGGAACAATACTTCAGTAGTTAATAAAAAACAGACAGGAGATACAATTATTGTAACCATACGTTATCTTAGCGAAGCAGATCAGGAATATGTATCCGAAAATTATGAAATTAAATTAATCGATAATAAATGGAAAGTATCTTATATTAATTGATGTTTGTTGGTGGGAAGGAATGGTTGCCAATAAAGGGGATGCAATGAATTACAAACTTGGAGATGATAAACTTGCCCTAAACTCAATTGAAGGGCACATTGCATATGTTGTTTACGGTAATCAACCCGGTGATAGTGTGTTTAGACGTATTACCCCGGTAGCCTGTTTACTGATCTGGGCCGGTATATGTGAAAACAAACCAGGGAAAATAGTACTTTTGAAAAGCTTCTTAATATAGTTTCCCATTCGGCATGCTTTGTTGGAAGCGGCCAGATAACTGATAGGAACGGGTATACGGGATCTTACCAAGCAACCGTGGTGCTTTTTATCAAGAGCTGTGAATTATCATCAAACACGAACTACTGCCAGAGATTATAAGGGTATAATATTTTATTTAGGAGTTGAGGAATACAGGTATCCAGATTATCCAGATATGAACATTTCTTGACATAACCAAAAGATTTAAATTGGGTTTCAGAGATGGTAGGAGGGACTTAAATGAGAATTTTATTTTGTAATATTGCAAATATGAAGTATTACAAAGGAAAAGTTGATGGGGTTGATGAACCACAATTTGGCGGGGAATATGTGCTTAGAACAGGAGATGCTCACGAAAAGTATAACTTTGATCCTGTTGAAATTGACGGCAAAGAAGTGTGCTTAGGCTTTTTCGAAACTAAGAGTACCAATAGAGTATCCTCAAATCAATTGCATATTGAGAAAATTGAAGGCAGTACCAAATCTGATAAATTTGTGGAGAATGTACTTGTTGTGTGGTGTGCTAAATATGACGATAATAGAACTGTTGTTGTAGGATGGTATAAAAATGCAACTGTTTACAGGTGTTACAAAAATGAAGAATTTGAAAACGGATATACTCAATCTTATAATGTTATTGCAAATGCTGAGGACTGTGTATTAATTCCGAGGGACACTAGAAATGTACATATATGGCAGGTGCCGAGAAAGAAATATACACGTTCATTTGGTTTTGGACAAGCAAATGTGTGGTTCGCAAATGAGGAAACTGCCCAACAGTTTATTAATAAGTTGGTTAGTAACATCGAAAACTATGAAGGTGAAAACTGGCTGCGAAAGTATCCGGAATAACAAATTCACATACTGCAATGGCCGGAATGCGATCAATGGTAAAACGGTTGGCTTAAAAATATAAGTAACAACCGGGAAGGGCAAGCGGAAGCTGTTAAGATGTGGCGGATAACGGGGAGGTAGCTTAGAAGCTACTATATATTTAGCGTTTATAGAAAAGTACATAAGGTACAAAACTATACGGCTTAACTTTATTTTAATTGACCCAAATAATACTTAAACGGCTAATATTTGGCAATGTATTAATTATTTTATGTTACCTTTTTAGGAGAGGTAAGAATGATACTTAATCTTAATTTAAACGATTATGAAATACTAGACCGGTATACAAGAAATAATAAAAAATGTGTAATGGATACCGTAAGAAAGAAATTAATTGTAATAACTCCCGAAGAAATTGTTCGACAAAAAATATTGCTTTATATGCAGAACTTAATGGAAGTGCCAAAAAAAATGATAGAAGTAGAGGTACCTATGTGCTATTTTATGAAAGGGGCAAAGGGAAGAGCCGATATTTTGGTATATGAAGAAGACGTAAACGAAGATTGTCTTCGTCCTGTTTTAGTTGTAGAATGTAAAGCTCCAAATATTGAGTTGATAGATAAAGTATATGATCAAGCCGAGAATTATGCTGATGTGCTTAGTTGTCCAACCATAATGGTTACTAATGGGGAAAGAGCAGAGTTTTTATGTTGGAATGAGGATGAAAATAATTATATTTCGTTGAAATATGTTCCGAAATACAAAGATTTAGTTACAAAAACTAATTTGCATTTTGATTTTACTAACCCAGAATGGAAAAGGCCAAAATTTTCAAAAATTAACAATAAAAAAATATGGGAAGAATATAAGGATATAGGATGGATTGGTGAGGATTCATCAGACAAACTATACCCATTTTTAATTAACTTATGTGGATTTTTACAAGATGATTCTAAGCTCTTAAACACTCCGTGTTTGATAAATGGTATTAAGATTATAGAGGACGGAGGATGGAGATACACCTCATTTGGTAATGCAGCGGGGGGATCATGGACCGGTGATTATCGGTTTTTTATTATTGAAGATGAAAAAGGAAACAATCAGATTATTAGTATAGGTATTTTTGGGATGCTAAAATGTGAGAATCATCCTGTGTTTGGAAATAGGCATGGAAATACCGCTCTGGTAGTGGCCATAGATGATTTCGATAAAAGTCATAACTCACTTCAGTTGAATATTGATAAATATACTAAGTGCGATAGCAAAAATAAATATGTAATATGGCATGATGGTACTTTAACAGTTGGCAATAAAGGAGCAGTCAAAAGGGAAGATGTAGTTAAATTTATAAAATCAAAGGCTCCTGAGCTCGTTGATCATAATGGTAATATAATCCTAGGAAATCTGGATAATACTACTGAAATCAATTGGTCCCAGAGAAATACGAAAGCCTTTATGGCTAATCTAATAAAATATGCGTTGCTTAGAGATGATTATCGAAAACAATACTGAACTTTATAAATATGGCGGAATGACTGTTAAGAGGTATCACCGGCGGATGTTAAAGGCGTATAGCTTTGACACTTTTTTGACACAAACTTATCAAAATTAAGTTCACGATAACTATCGACGAATCTTGATTATTAATCGCTTTAAAACACGGTTATAATAAGACCTGGAAGGCAATTTTAAATGTACATAGCGATCAACTTATTTTCAGCAAATCTCACTCTTAATCAGAAGGTTCCGGGTTCGATTCCCTGATGGCCCACCATAAAAAAACAAGTAACCGCGCAGGTTTGCGCGGTTTTCTCATGCCCTCATATTTTCTGCTTGGCCGTTCTTGTTGCAATGGAAGGAATTTTTACTTTATTTTCCGTTCCAGATATAAGCATCAGCCTGTAAAGTTTCGCCGTTTTCCAGCTCCACATCAACAATCCTTCTGTTAAAGAGTGTGCCATTGTTATGAAGAAAGTCTAACTTGGCAAGAGTTGCCGAGTCAACTTCATACACTTCACCCTGCACGTGCTCCTCTTTATTAGGTAGGATACCCTCCATGCCACCACCTATGATATATCTTTTATATTCATTAATAAAACCTTTGCCCAGGAATATCTTTCCCTGCAGATAATATTGGTGATAATGGCGGTTTGTCATTAAGCTGCCGTACACAAAGACCTTAGTCATTTCTAACCACGCTCCTATCCTTATTAGCCCCATTTTCCATCCTGAGCCCTTTTATGACACACTGAGCTCGTAAAATGCATTAACCATATTTTATACCCTTTCCATATTATTTGCCAACAAAGCTGTTTGTGTTTTTTTACCTTTTCTACCCTCTTTTTAGGATAGCATCTATCTTCTTGGCTGCCGTTCCTGCACTTTAGTGGTTAAATGGCCGTAATCAATTATTCATACCAGTTGAACGATTATAGCAGTTGCAGAAGGGAATAGGTGAAGGATCATAAGAGTATGTGCTTGGTTAAAACCGGGCTTCTTTTATTTATGTTAAGGAAATTAGTCAAAAAGCAGGAACTATATACTTTTTTTGGTACTTATATAATATAAAGAATAATTTGGTATAGTGTTTGGACTTTTTAGTGGGTATTTAAACAATATATTATAGATCCTAATAAGGAGTAATGAGATGATAAACACAGTTGATAAATTGGCAAATTTTGAAATCATTTATTGTTCGTCAAGCAGTATCATTTATAGAGCATTTAACATTAAAACAAATGAAAATGTTATCATAAAGACTCTAAATAGAGAGTTGTATGATGATAAAAGTCTATCCAAACTGAGGAATGAATATAATTTTTTGAAAAAGCTTCAGGGCGAATATGTAGTGAAAGCTTATAAATTTTTAAATGTGGAAACCCATTTTTCTATGGTAATAGAAGATTTTGGAGCTGTATCCCTTGACCAATACCTGAGCACAAAACAAATCGGAATAAGAGAATTTTTATATATTGCCTTAGAAACAACTAAGTGTTTGGATCATATCCACAAGCATCACGTTATACATAAGGATATCAACCCATCCAATATTGTTTATAATCCGGATAGTAAAATAATAAAATTAATTGATTTTGGGATTGCTTCCGAATTCTCTTTCGAAACAATGCAAGCCCTCAATCCCAATAAGTTAGAAGGAAGATTATCATACATATCTCCGGAGCAAACGGGAAGAATGAATCGCCCGGTCGATTATCGCACCGACTTCTACTCTCTGGGGGTTACCCTATATGAACTAGCCTGCAGACAACTTCCTTTTGTCTCTGCTGATCCTGCCAAGATTGTACATTGCCACATCGCCAAGCCCCCCTCGCCAGTTCATCAAGTAAATCCCGAGATTCCTGAAGTTGTTTCCCGAATAATAACCAAACTGATGGCCAAAATGCCGGAAGAAAGATATAAAAACGCTAAAGGGATTATGTTTGACTTGTATAAATGCATTGAACAGCTTGATGATAATGGGGTAGTCGAAGAATTTGAGTTAGGGAGTAAAGATATAGCAGATAAATTTGAGGTACCCAAAAGACTATATGGAAGAAAATATGAATTAGAAAAGCTTCTAACTTCATTCGAAAACATTAGTAAGGGAAACAAAGAATTGATTCTTATTGGGGGTTATTCGGGAATCGGCAAAACCAGTCTGGTCAATGAACTGTATAAGCAAATAATGAAAGAGCATGGAATGTTTATCTCCGGCAAATATGATCAGTATAACAGGAATACGCCTTATTCAGCCTTTTTCCATGCTATTGAACAGTTTTGCAGTTATATTCTGGCAGAGCCCGAGATTGAGATAGAACGTTGGAAAAAACGGATTTTAGAGGCTTTGGGTTCAAATGGAAGATTAATAACCGAAGCCGTTCCACGGCTGGAGTTGATTATAGGCGAACAACCTGCCTTAAGTGAGCTGACTCCAATAGAAGAACAGACCAGATTCAAGATTGCACTTGAAAACTGGATGGCTGTTATAGCTGCACCAGAACATCCGGTGGTTGTATTTATGGATGATGTTCATTGGGCAGATATGGCGTCCCTGGATCTTTTTGAAAGCTTACTAATAGATGATGCCATTCAAGGTTTGATGTTAGTTGGTACCTACCGGGACAATGAAGTGGATGCCTCTCATCCGCTCATCAGGTCTATAGAAAAAATAAATAATAATGGAGTTGAATTTATTAAGCTGGAAAATCTTAATATTCATGCAGTCAATCAATTAATATCTGATATTGTGAGCCGACCGGAGCAAGAAGTAATTCAACTCGCCGCATCAGTCCACGAAAGAACCCAAGGTAATCCATTCTATACTATTGAGTTCCTGAAATATTGTAATGAAAAAAATTTGCTTTACTATGATCAAGGTGAAATGAGATGGGGTTGGGATGAGACAGGTATACTAAATAGTAAGATATCGGATAATGTGGCTGATTATTTGATAAAAAAATTAGAAATTCTTCCCGTTGCGACGAGAGATCTGGTTAAAATAGCAGCCTGCATAGGTAATCATTTTGATCTAAAGGTACTTGCAGCGGTGGCAGGAAAAGATTCTGAAAGAATTATGGATGAAATAAAGCCGGCTATTTATGAAGAAATGGTTTATGTTTTTCAAGAAAAAGAAGATAAATGGGATGAACTGCAGTTTGATTTCTGTCATGACAAGTTTCAACAGGCAGGATATCAGTACTTATCAGAAGATATAAAGAAAACCATACACCTGAATATTGCCAGGTACTATGAAGCTAATGAAGTTCTGGGAGGAAACTATCTATTTATAGTTGCAGAGCACTATTCCAAGGCATTGGATTGCCTTGACTCAACTCAGGAAATAGAAAAAGTAATCGAAATATTTTTCCAAGCAGCCCATACCGCTAATATTTCTTGTGCTTATGATACCTCCCGACAATACCTGGAGCTCATTATGGAGATTGCACCGGAAGATTTAAAGAAAAATGATTCCTTTTTGCTGAGATTATATACTGAATATCATCTAGTGCTTTTTAGTCTGGCCAGGTTTGAAGAACTGGATCAAATCTATATTAAGGTAGAAGAGATTTGTAAAGACCCATTAGATTTGGTTGATTGTTGTTGCCTGCAATTAATCAGCCTTTCCAATCGGAGCCGATATGAGGAAGGGTTTGCTTTGGGGATAGCGCTGCTTGAAAGATTAGGTATAAAGTATCCCCAGGATGAATTGATCGATGAAGTTGAAGCGGAGATTGAGAAATATTATAAATATGAACACGACGGTCAAATAGCAAAACTGGAAGAAAAAGAAACGCTTAGTGATCCACAAGGGCAAAGCATTGCCAAATTATTGAATAGAATAGCACCGGCAGGTTTCTTTTTGAATCCGTTAGCCGAATTTTGGGCTGCTGTCAAAAATACCAACTTCATGATCGAACGGGGTATTACATCATGGGGTTTAGAAAACTCAGTAATAATGATGCATTCATTGATAGATTTTAAAAGAGAATATTACAAAGGATATGAACTTGCTAAAAAAGTAATCCGTATAGCTGAAAATAGGGGCCTAATTAATGAATTATATAGAATGTATCATATATTTTCTTTATTTATAAGTCATTGGTTTGAACCTTTGGAAAATGATATTTACTATGCTCATAAAGTATATAAGGGGAATCTCCAAAACGGTGAATTCGAGTTCTCCTGCTACAGTTTTTTTACTTCTCTGGCCGTCATTTTGGAATGTTGTAATACCGTTTCAGAAATGCAGGATGAAGTAGAGGCGGCATTATCCTTTGCAAGTAAAATGGGTAACCTGTATGGGTTGGAATCCTTTGTTTGTTTCCGCCAGTTTGTAAAAGCTTTAAAGGGACAAACATTAAGCTATGGCAGTTTAAATGATGGAGATTTTAACGGAGAATTACATGTTGAAAATATTCAACATAATGCCATAGGTTTGAGCTATTACTATGTTTGTAGTTCGCTGGCAGCAGTTTTGTTTAATGATTATAAGCGGGCATTCATACTTTCGGACCGGGTGTTCAAAATTCTTCCATATTTTGCTTCAGCTTATACAGCAGCACTTGTTCGCTTTCTGCACTCCCTGTCGATTTGTAAAATTATGGCTGGTATTAATGAACCCGACGAAATACTGAAATTGCAAAAAGTATTGCAAGAAAACCAGGAATGGATGTATCAAAGGGCGAAGGATGCACCTTTTAATTTCCAGCATCTTTATGATCTTGTAGATGCTGAGATTAAAGCATGGGAAGGAAAGTATGATGAATCTTTCAGGTTATTTGAAAAAGCGATTCACGGAGCAAAAGAAAATAAAAGACC
>JBDKUD010000205.1:0-1850 GCA_039679805.1 Syntrophomonas sp.
AAAATGGAGAATTGTTAAATCAACATTTTGGTCAGAGTAAACAGTTTCTTATTGCATCAGTGGAAAACGGACAGGTTGTGGAGAAAAAAGAAATTGGCAGTGAAACATTACAACATAATCATGCGGGCCTATCGGGTTTGTTTTTAAGCGAAGGGGTATCGCTTGTTATTACTGGAGGAATAGGTCAACCAGCCTTGAATGCGCTTACAGAAAAAGGACTGCAGGTAATCAGAGGGGCCTCCGGTCCCTGTGAGGAAGTGTTGGAGAAATACCTGCGGGGTGAACTGGCTGATAAAAATATTACCTGTAACCACCATGGTGAACATCAACACTAAGCCAAGTCGGTTTATTGTTAATATAATTAAAAGTTTATGGCTAGCTGTTGAGGGGAGGATTATTGCTGCTTCCCTGTATAGCTAGCCAATTTGTTTGCATACCTCGCAACGCTCCAAAAATTTCAATTTTTTATTTCGTATAAAAAAGTATAATTACTTTTAGACATAGCATACAACACAGGAAGAAATCTCACCACAGGCATACTGAGTGTAGAAACCGGTAATGTTAAGAGATATATTCATTATAAAGTATTGATCGCAGCTTAGGGGGACCACCATGAGTGAATTAATTGATGTACAGGATTATGCCCAGCAAATAGCGGAAGCTATTGCTACCGTTCTTAAGATTGATGTTGAGATTGCTGACAGAAATCTTATTAGAGTCGCGGGCACGGGGAGCTATCGTGATGGCGTTGGGCTTTCTATGGACCGGCAGGGTTTCATTTATCACGAGGTAATGCGGCTGGGCCGTGAATTTGTCATTGATAAGCCTGGATACCATGAACTATGCTTGCCTTGCAAATATCGGGAATGCTGCCCGGAAAAATTCGAAGTAGTTTATCCCATTAATGTTGGCGGACAGACTCTAGGTGCTATCGGTTTACTATGCTTTACCGATGCAAATGCGCAGCTGGTTAAGGATAATATTGATTCATACCGTACTTTTTTGGGTAAAATGGCTGAAACCATAAGTCTGAAAATAAAAGAACTCGATTATACTAATAGTCTGGTTTCATCTAACGATTATCTGAATTTAATAATAAACTGTCTGGAAGAAGGTTTGTTTACCACTGACTTTAAAGGTCAAATACTGCATTCTAATATAGCAGCTCAAAATCTCTTTCAGGGGAGGACAGTTCTTCCTGATGCCAATCTAAGTTCTCTTATCGGGCCTGGAATAGCCGGTGAAATAATTCAAGCTGCAGAAAATGGCAATGATATTTTTGAGCGGGAGGTTAGCCTGGGCAGTAGGAAGGATCGACTGTATTTATTGCTGCGTTCCCGGCCTATTATCACAGAAGCGGGGGACAAGAGTATAGCTATTACTTTTAATCATTTTTCAGAGTTAAGCCGGCGAGTAAACCGCATGTCTTTGCAAGAGGCTAGTTATACTATTGATGATATATTGGGAACCAGTTCTACAATGGCTCGTATTCGAGATAGGGCTAGAATCATTGCTGCTGGTAATTCCACCGTTCTCATCACTGGGGAGAGTGGTACCGGGAAGGAAATGCTGGCCCGGGCTATCCATAATCTTAGCCCTCGCCGGCAGGCTCCTTTTGTGGCCATTAACTGCAGCGCCATTCCTGAAGCACTTCTGGAGAGTGAGCTTTTTGGCTACGAGGAAGGTTCTTTTACCGGAGCTCGAAAAGGAGGAAAAATTGGTAAGCTGGAGCTGGCCGACAAGGGTACACTGTTTCTGGATGAGATAGGAGATATGCCCTTATTCCTACAGGTAAAGATATTACGAGTACTTCAGGAACGTACTATTGAACGAATTGGTGGACTGCAGAC
>JBDKUD010000389.1:0-7483 GCA_039679805.1 Syntrophomonas sp.
TCTGCCGCCAGCGGTCCCGCAGTATATTCATAGCTACAGTCTTCAGGAAACCTAAAGGATTTTCTCCGGGATTTTTATGGTCTTGCAGATAAGTCAGCGTCTTAACATACGTTTCCTGAGTAATATCTTCTGCCTCCTCCCGGTTTTGCAC
The DNA here is from genome assembly GCA_039679805.1 of Syntrophomonas sp. Taxonomy (GTDB): domain Bacteria; phylum Bacillota; class Syntrophomonadia; order Syntrophomonadales; family Syntrophomonadaceae; genus JBDKUD01. The sequence goes on from JBDKUD010000389.1 coordinate 152, forward strand.
TTTAAAATAAATAAAACGATAGAGTGGTTCCCAGGTAGCAGAGCATATTTGTTCAATAAATGGAAGATCACCTTTATTAGCGTCATTAAATTCGTTGACTATAGTCACAAGTTTATTATCCCTCCTTCCCTGAGCCGGCTCTTACATCAATAATAACGATTAATATCTGCATAATGTTACAAGATGAATCTGGTATTTCTTTCTAATTCAGGATCAGAGGAGCGATTGAGTTGGAAAACATTCAGAAAGAAAGGAATTAAGTAATACCAACTACTACCCCATCTATAAATATTTCTCTATTTTAGCCTGGGCTCAAATCGCTGGTCCCATCTTCAAAGTAAATGGCTCGAACTCAATTCCCTAGCCAGATCACGACGGTCCTCAAATTTATAAATATTTAAAAAAATTTATAGAATTTTTAAAAGGGGTTTATGGGGAGTTTAATTTGTCTCAGTATAATAACTTTGGAATTGAAAAAGGAGGTTATTGTATTGAATAAAATTAAACTTATGTATGATGTAGCTAAAGCAATGAAAGAAAAGGAGGTATTTATTGGGTCCCTAGAGGTAGGTGGGAAAAAAGATCAAACCGAGTTCTTCGCTCTGAAAAATGAATTCGAGAAAAACTTAGTAAGTGGTCAGGTTAAAGTAAAGATTAATACCGTACTTGATCTGGAAGGAAAACAGGTAAAACACGAAAGTAGCAGCGAGTTTAATTTACAAAATTGCTGTAGTGGAAAGCATCATCACATGATAAAACATTTTCATAGTCATTGCCACAATTCGGAGCCGAATTGCTGCTGCACCGGTTTAAAAGGAAAATTGTCTGCCTTAGCTTATATATTGCGCCTTATCGATAACGTTAAGATTGAGGAACTGGAGAACAATGCCTTGACGTTATCCCTGAATATTGATGAGATTCCTGAGGATTTAATGAAGCATATACATGGTAAATTCCAACACTGTATGCCGAATGAAGAGCCCCATGGTCAGGAATGCTGCTCATATATAAATGACCTGATGGCCATAGAACAACCGGTATTAGCTGTCAACATGCAGCTAGATCAGGATAGAGCCATAGAAAGAATAGTTGTTACTGCCGAGGGAAAACAAAAAGATAAGCTTGATGGAATTCATGAAATGAGCTTCAGAGCGGATTTAAACTTAAAATGGTAAAGAATCTGGCCGCCCGATTTTATACCTAAAATATTAGGGTGTAGAATTGCATAACGCTTTTTACACCCTTTTACATATCTCTAATTACTGTGGTCAAAAAATGGCTTTCTGCTTCGGTAAGGCTTTCTTATATATATTAAATGACAGGTTAAAGAAGAACATATAATATAATTGAAGATAGAAGAAAATTGACGGCGGGTGCGGTAATGAGGAACAGACCTGTAAATTTAAAAGAAAATCAATGCTGTGCGGCTGAAATTGAGTGTAGACATAATCATTTTGATGAATTTCACCGCCTACATAAATCCTTTAGATTTTTACGGCCGATGTTTCTGGTATTTAACGTTATTATTGTATATCTATTGTTTCGATGGGCCGGGCTAAAAGTAATCGGAATTTCCATTGCTGCTTTAATCGTATGTAAAGAAATAATACAACTCTTCTTTCTGGGACGTCTGGAAAAGAGGGTGCTAAAACCCATTGATAAGCTTCAAAATGGGTTCGTGGAGATTGCCAGAGGAAATTATGATGTAAGCATAGATCCTTGTTGCCAAAATGAGTTTGGGCAATTGATTAGATCTTTTAATGAAATGTCCTATAAACTGCGCGAAAGCGAAAAAACCAACCTGGAATATGAAGAGAATAGAAAAAACCTGATAGCCAACATCTCTCATGATCTGAAAACACCGATAACATCGATTCAGGGATATATTGAAATGATCATGGACAATGAGCTGGTTCAACCCGATAAAATAAATAAATATCTTAAGACCATATACAATAACACCAACTACATGAATAAGTTAATTGATGATTTATTTCTTTTCTCTAAACTCGATATTGATAAGGTAGACTTCAACTACGAGATTATAAATGTCAGAGCCTTTATGGGTGATTTAATGGATGAACTAAGGTTTGAACTTGAAGAAATAAACGCCGAGTTTATATATCAGGATAAAATGGATCAAGACTCTTCCGTCAGTATTGATGGTAAAAGGGTGCACCAAGCCATAAAGAATATCCTAGGTAATGCAGTAAAATATGGTCCCGAAACCGATTTGAAAATAAGCGTAGAATTATTCCGAAAGGATGACACAGCATGTCTTTCTATCACAGATAATGGCCCTGGAATAGCACAGGAGAAACTCCCTTATATTTTTGACCGGTTTTATCGCATTGATAATGAACGCTCCAAAGACTTGATGAGTACCGGACTGGGATTAGCAATATCCAAGGAACTTATTGAAGCTCAGGGGGGTAAGATAATGGTATCCAGTTTTGAAGAAACCGGTTCGTGTTTTACACTATGTTTTCCTATTTATAGGAAAACAGAAAATGAGGTCAGATTATGAAAAGTGTTCTTATCATTGAGGATGATGTTAATATTGCTGAACTAGAGCGTGATTATCTGCAGCTAAACGGGTATAAAGTTGACATGGCCCATGATGGTGTTTCAGGACTTAAAAAGGCTGTTTCCGGAGTGTATGATATTTTAATAGTAGACTTAATGCTGCCGCAAAAGGACGGATTCGAAATCATAAAGGAAGTCAGGAAAAGATTAGAAATACCGCTTCTGGTAGTTTCGGCTAGAAATGATGATATAGATAAAATAAGAGGCTTGGAATTTGGTGCAGATGATTATCTAACCAAACCGTTTAGCCCTGCTGAACTTATGGCCCGAATAAAATCACATATCAGGAGATATGAACGCCTCAGGGGTAAAAATACCACCCCCGAGATTATTAATCACAAAGGGTTAGAGATAAATACTGCATCTCATAAAGTATTTATTAATGGGAAACAGGTTCAGTTCACTACCAAGGAATATGAACTTCTGCTCTTTTTGGCAAGCAATCCCAACACCGTTTTTACCAAGGAGCATATTTTTACTGCCATGTGGGGAGATGAGTATAGCGGAGACACGGCCACGGTAGCTGTTCACATTCAAAAGCTACGTAAAAAGATTGAAAAAGATCCATCAACACCTGAGTATATTGAGACCATATGGGGGACCGGATACAGGTTTAACCCGTAATTCCCTGCCCTATTGGTGAACTGAACATCCAACCTAGGCAGTAGGTCTTGAAATTCCAGGAACCTGCGTCAATCTTTCACAAATTAGTCTAGTTATTGTTGTGATGGAGTGCTGGTAACACGATCGTCCGTAGCCCCGCCATCACCAAATACCGGTATAGCTTCGCCTAAAAATGTTGGTTGGGGTTTGAATACTTTCACCATCCAAAAATCTTTATTCCTAGCGGCCATTTCTCTGATCTCATAGTTAATCATTACTGGCCCATAGTCATGATTATCAGAGGCAACTCCGTAGGCTTCAAGCCCCAATGATCGGGCTATGAATATCGCTCGCAAGAGATGATATCTCTGAGTTACGATAATAACCTTCTTCACCTGAAAAATATCCCGGGCTCTATACATGCTTTCATAGGTACTGAACCCAGCATGATCCATAAATATATCTTGTCCTGCCACGCCTTTGCTTTTTATGAAGTCCTTCATCGTATTGACCTCATCATAATCCCGGCGTCCATGATCCCCGCTCACAATAATCTTGGGTGCTTTGCCGTTCTCGTACAACCCATATCCTACCATTACCCGGTCCCTCAGCATGGTTGATAAGGTTCCATCCGGAAGTACGTAGGCACCTAAAATAAGCACCGTATCGGCTTCGGGAACATTTTGTGCCGAATATATGTATTTAGCTCCAATACGTTCAACATAATTGTTAATTCCTAAAAAGCTGAAGCCCATAACTGCCAATAAAATACTTATTATGTATACAGCTTTATAATGGTTGCGTAAAAATAATTTCAATGTCCAGTTCCCCAATCATGCGCAGGTTTCTCCAATAATGCTATTTTTCTATACTGTTATCTAATCGTAATGTTACCTACAATTATTATAATTCCTACAACTATTCCCACCAGATCCTGTAAAGCAGTTTCCGGCTCCCCGCTGCTAATATGTCCCCAACCCAACCAAGAAAAACACACCAACAGCAAAACTCCAAATCCGAGAAATACCCATTTAGGGATAGTGTTGGTTACCTTATCTGCTATTATTTGGGTGTGCGGGGGTATTCTGCCACGGGACACCCAATAATTAGGGTCATATGAATGCTGACCTATCTCCCCTATTTGTTGGAGATATTGTTCTAGCTCATTGCCCTGACTTTCCTCTTTATTATCCTCATGCTCGGTCATCATCATTCATCTCCCTTAAAAGCAGCTAATTATTGGGCTTGTCAAATGTAGATTCTTTTTTATCGCCTTTTGTCGCACACCATTGTCAATACGAGTATATGAAATTTAAGACGCGCCTAATTCTTTCATTAAAAAATATAGAATCAACATCATTTCCGAAGCCCCTTTAAATGCTTATCCAAAAAGGTAATACGCGAACATTGCTATTCCTTGCATCAGTATTATTGTTGGAAATCCATATTTGAATATTGGATGCAGTGTTTTATGATGAAATACGTGCATTCCCAGGAAGCCACCTATTGAACCACCTATGATTGCCCACATAAACAAATCCTGTTCTCTAATTCTCCACACCCCTTTCTGAGCACACCGTTTGTCCCAGGCAAAGAGGCAAAAATTCACTATATTAACGGCTAAAAGATATATAATAAATAATTTCAAATTTACAATGATCTGCATTATATATTTACCTCACTTTTGGATTACGAACTTACTAAAAGTTTAACTCCTAACCTCTCATAACTAGGTGCTCAGTATCTTTGTGATGCGCAAAAGGCAACTAACTTACTGCTTGAAAACTAAGGCAAAACTAATATATCTTTTTTGATGTTTGAATTCGTTATTTCACATACTCTTGGCTTAACCGAATATCTCAGAACTGTTTTTAATTTTACCGGCTCGACTTTTCTGTTAATAGAAAGATATATTTCTCTATGTTGTAAAGTCCTCGTCCCCTATTTGACACCGAACACTGTTGTGCCTTTTCTTTGTTATGAGCAAGCCCGGTAGTTTCCCTTGCTTTGTATGTCGCTCAATAGATAAATGCGAATTACTTCTATAATAAATCATACTCATTTGGTGGCGTTCAGTAGCTGCACTTTTCCCTTTTTGACAACTGAGATATGTGAAAAGCCAGCCTTATTAAACATTTCAATGACTTCCCTTGGGTGGTATATCTTAACATCCCCCGAATTATATAACGGTAGAAATATAGCATTAACAATTTGACGTATTGGCATAGGAAAATATACTTCCGCTATGTAGACTTTACCACCCTGTTTTAGAACACGATTTGCTTCCATTGCAAACTTTTCAGGCTCGGGGAAGTGATGAAACGAAGCTGAAACGGTTAATACATCAAATGTGTTATCCTCAAAGGGAAGCGGCACACAGCTTGATACAAGAAAATCAAATTTATTGTATTGTGATTTAGCTACCTTTATCATCTCATCTGATATATCCACCCCTACTCCTTGAATAGGACATTTATCATAAAGACGGTCTAATAGTTCACCGGTTCCACATGCAACATCCAGAACTGCATCATTTTGATTAAGAATCACGTTTGAAATGAGTTCATCTTTAAATAAACGTGTGAACCTTCCATCAAATGTGTTATCATAGTTTTCTGCTATTTTGTTATATGCTTTTTTTGATTGTTCCTCTTTTTGATTCATTTTCTCACCCCAAAACAAAATCCATAATTCCCCAGTCCGACCCTCCACTGCTGCCTGCTATTTTCGCCTAATACTTATATAGATACCAAAAAGAATATCGTATTCCTTCTTATTAACTATTTTTTATAAAAATAGCCCGGTTTTACCCGAGCGTTAAATATTAACTTTGTCCTAAAGATTACAACTAAGAAACAATGTGGAACACTTAAACAGAGCTCCCTTCCATGGTACTATAATATAGTTTCCCGTCTGCCAAACCAGATTCAACATTCGTTTTTGTCTGTCACTGCCTTGTTTAATAATTATTAAAAAGATATTACCCATACGAACTTTCTCCATCGGCTTGTTCTGATTTTATTTCACGAATCTGAATTAACGATCTTATTATATGAATTAACTGTCAGGAAATAGTACAGGAGGTAAATTACCATAAATACTATAATTGTTACAATTGTCGATATGAGCAAGCCGAAACGGCTTTGGTAATAAATCATTTGGGAAAGTACTGCCAAAGCTGCCGAACAGTGGGCAATACCAACAATTAATGGAAACAGGAAGACGTAAAATATCTGCTTGCTTACGGAATTCCGGACTTCTTTTCGATTGACACCAATATTACGAAGTATTCGATAGTTTCCTTTTTCCTTTTCAGCCTCGTTTAGCTGCCGGAAGTAAATGATGCTGCCGGTGGCGAAAAGCAGCACCAGGCCCAGGAAAGCACCTACGAACATGAGTACTCCGCGCTGCTCCATATAAACCATGTATTGTGGATAGAAGGCTTGGTAATTATTTATGTCAATAATTTTGCCCAGGTCAGCTGTCAGAGCTGCACTGTCCTTCTGATTATCTACCAGCAGGGCACGAATTGTATCAGGTTGATCCAGAGTGCTTAACTGGTTATAGACTTCGTCTTGTACAACCATGGTAATATACATCGAATTCGATAATCGGTAATCATTTCTATCGGCAATAGTATAGATTGTATTTATATTACTCAGTTTAATGCCGGTGTTTTTTGTTAACCAGGGAATGTCAGTACCGAATAGTAGGGTTTCGTCCGGTGAATGAAGAGCAATCTGTTTTAAGTCCTTTGCCCTGGCGATCCTAGCGTATGTGCTCTCTGATACTATATAAAGGCCAATGGGATCGTTGTTACTGTTAACAGAGCTGCCGTCTATAACCAGATAATTAATATCTACTGATTTTAATATTTTATTATGCGGATACTTTGCGATCACGTTATCGATCTGAGTGTTGAGATGCGGGTTTTCGACCCTGTACTCATAACTGAAGGGGTGGTTCAGAGACATTTCAGCGTTGATATTGTAATAAATTCCGTAGCTCATTCCGAACGCGGTTAAGGTGGTTGCGCAAAGTATGGCTATAGTTGCCAGCAAGGTGGCATTGCTTTTGATTCTATACATAAAATTGGAGGTACTTATTAAGTTCATTCCCTGATAATACCTGGAGAGATTTTTC
>JBDKUD010000309.1:0-5688 GCA_039679805.1 Syntrophomonas sp.
ATTCAGGAGCAGTAGTAATAACCAAGAAATCAGGAGTTGTCAAAAAGGTTAGTGCGGAAAAGATAATTATCTTAGAAGATGATGGTCATACCCAAACCTATGACCTGCTTAAATTTATCCGCTCCAATCAAGGGACCTGTTATAATCAGAGGCCGATTGTTCGTGTGGGCGAAAGAGTCGAAGCAGACACCATAATAGCTGATGGCCCCAGTACGGACAAAGGAGAGCTGGCATTGGGCCGTAACGTCTTGGTTGCTTACATGACCTGGGAAGGCTACAACTACGAAGATGCTATTTTAATTTCTGAAAAACTAGTTAAAGAAGATGTTTTTACATCTATTCATATAGAAGAATATGAATGCGAGGCTCGTGATACAAAATTGGGCCCGGAAGAAATCACGCGGGATATACCCAATGTATCAGAAGATATGCTCAAAAACCTGGATGACCAGGGAGTTATAAGGGTGGGAGCCGAGGTTAGACCGGACGATATTCTGGTAGGCAAGGTTACTCCTAAAGGGGAGACTGAACTTACACCTGAGGAAAGATTGCTGCGGGCTATTTTTGGCGAGAAAGCTCGTGAGGTCAGAGACTCCTCTCTGCGCGTTCCGCATGGCGAGGCAGGCAAGATCGTGGCTGTCAAACGTTTCTCTCGTGACAAGGGAGATGAACTGCCTCCGGGCGTAAATCAACTGGTCAGAGTATATATAGCTCAGAAAAGGAAAATCTCTGAAGGTGATAAAATGGCCGGTCGTCACGGTAACAAGGGTGTTATATCCAGAATCCTTCCTGAAGAGGATATGCCCTTTTTAGAAGATGGAACACCGGTGCAGATTGTACTTAATCCGTTGGGGGTACCTTCCCGTATGAACATAGGACAAATACTGGAATGTCATATGGGATGGGCGGCCAGAACACTGGGAATGAATATTGCAACTCCTGTTTTTGATGGGGCTAATGAAGAAGATATTATTGAAAAATTCAAAGAAGCAGGGCTGCCTGAAACCGGTAAAGCAGTTCTATATGATGGCCGAACCGGTGAAAAGTTTGACCATGATGTTACAGTAGGGTATGTTTACTTTCTTAAATTGGCTCATCTGGTCGATGACAAGATACATGCCCGGTCAATTGGCCCATATTCACTGGTTACTCAGCAACCTCTGGGAGGTAAAGCCCAGTTTGGCGGACAGAGATTTGGCGAAATGGAAGTTTGGGCTCTGGAGGCTTATGGTGCTTCCTATACTCTGCAAGAAATCCTGACGGTTAAATCAGATGATGTGGTGGGCCGCTTGAAAACATATGAATCGATTGTTAAGGGTGAGAATATACCCGAACCGGGAGTACCGGAAGGCTTTAAAGTTTTGATCAAGGAGCTGCAAAGCCTGTCACTGGATATTAAGGTCCTTTCTGATGAAAATAAGGAAATCGTGATAAAGGACGTAGATTACGACGTAAACGAAAAAGAAAAAGCTAAAGAACTAGGATTGGATTTACCTGAAGCAAATCTGGGCGGTAGCAGTGTTACCGAAGTAATGCAAGATGATGATATTGATGGCGATATGGATGATCTTGAAATCGAAACCAGTGATGTGGACGAAGATGATGATAATGATGATTCCATAGTATAACAACCACCAGAATAAAGTAACACTGATTATTCCTGACCGCTTGTTTAATAACAGAATAACAAGTTGGGTAATCTTCTGGAAGGGAGAGAATGATTTGTTAGATGTGAACAATTTTGACCGGATAAAAATATCCCTGGCGTCACCGGAACAGATACGCTCCTGGAGTAGTGGAGAAGTCAAAAAACCTGAAACTATAAACTATCGGACTTTGCGCCCGGAAAAAGAGGGCTTGTTCTGTGAGAAAATTTTTGGACCGGTAAAGGACTGGGAGTGCCATTGCGGAAAATACAAACGGGTACGTCATAGAGGGATTGTATGTGATCGCTGTGGTGTGGAAGTAACCACTTCTAAAGTCAGAAGAGAACGTATGGGGCATATAGAGTTAGCGGCTCCGGTATGTCATATCTGGTACCTGAAAGGTATACCCAGCCGTATGGGCTTACTCCTGGATATGTCTCCTAAAGTTCTGGAAAAAGTAATCTATTTTGTTAACTATATAGTTATAGATCCTGGTGATACGCCCTTGTTGAAAAAACAGCTTCTTAATGAACGGGAATACAGGGAAAACCGAGATCGGTACGGAGATTCCTTCCAGGCCGGGATTGGTGCCGAAGCGGTAAAAACGCTTTTGGCGGAAGTTGATCTGGAACCGATGTCAGCGGATCTGAAAGAAGAAATTTCCAATACCACCGGGCAGAGAAAAGGCAGAGCCATAAAGCGGTTGGAAGTGGTGGAGTCTTTCCGCTTGTCCAATAATGATCCGCAATGGATGATTTTAGACGTGCTGCCGGTAATTCCTCCGGAATTAAGACCTATGGTCCAGTTGGATGGTGGCCGTTTTGCTACCTCCGACCTAAATGATCTGTACCGCCGGGTAATTAACCGTAACAACCGTCTGAAGAGATTGTTGGACTTGGGAGCACCGGATATTATTGTGCGCAATGAAAAAAGAATGCTGCAAGAAGCAGTCGATGCTCTGATTGATAATGGCCGCAGGGGCAGACCGGTAACCGGGCCCGGCAACCGGCCCCTAAAATCATTAAGTGACATGCTTAAAGGTAAACAGGGACGTTTTCGCCAGAACCTGCTGGGTAAAAGGGTTGACTATTCAGGCCGGTCGGTTATTGTGGTTGGACCTAAACTTAAGATGCACCAATGTGGTTTGCCAAAAGAAATGGCACTGGAGCTGTTTAAACCATTTGTAATGAAAAAGCTCGTTGACCGGGCTATTGCTTCTAATATTAAAAGCGCCAAGAAAATGGTGGAAAGAGGCAGGACTGAAGTATGGGATATACTGGATGATGTTATTAAAGAGCATCCGGTACTGTTAAATCGTGCTCCTACCTTGCACCGGCTTGGTATTCAAGCATTTGAGCCGGTACTGGTTGAAGGGCGTGCCTTGCAGTTGTACCCATTGGTATGTACTGCCTATAATGCTGACTTTGATGGTGACCAGATGGCGGTTCACGTACCTCTGTCAGCTGAAGCACAGACTGAAGCCAGGCTTTTGATGCTATCCAGTTGCAATATCTTGAACCCCAAAGATGGGAGACCGGTAGTTACCCCTACGCAGGATATTGTTATCGGGGTCTATTACCTTTCTTATGTTGGCGAAGAGGACTGGGAAATAGAGCATCCACGGGCCTTTTCAAATCCTGAGGAAGCTCGGGTTGCCTATGAATTAGGACAAATTAGTCTGCATGAGAAGATCAGGGTTAGAATGCAGATGCCGCAGCAGCACGGCAAGGATTTACTTCGCAGTCATGAGTCTCAGACCTATAAGACAGAACTTGTTGAGACCTCAGTGGGAAGGGTTATTTTAAATGCAGTAATACCAGACAGCTTGGGGTACTTTAATGAGGTTATTGATAAAAAGAAACTGGGTAATATTGTTTATGAGTGCTATCGCCTGGAAGGTAATGCGGAAACAGCTGAAATGCTGGACGGTATTAAAAGATTGGGATACAAATTCTCTACTCGTGCGGGAATAACCGTTGGGGTAACAGACTTTGAGCCACCCCACGCCAAACCAGCTATTCTGGCAGAAGCAGATAAAGAGGTTGAAGGTATTCAGCAAGATTTCATGATGGGATTAATCACCGAAGATGAACGACACGCTCAGGTGGTAGAAATCTGGAACCAGGCTACCGATGATGTTACCGACGCCCTCAAAAAGGAATTGAGTAAAGATAATCCGGTTTACATGATGGCTACTTCCGGCGCCCGTGGTAACTTCCAGCAAATACGTCAGCTGGCCGGTATGCGCGGATTGATGGCTGACCCGCAAGGAAAAATAATAGATCTGCCTATTAAGGCTAATTTCCGTGAAGGCCTTACCGTTTTAGAGTATTTTATATCTACCCATGGAGCTAGAAAAGGACTGGCTGATACAGCATTACGTACTGCTGACTCAGGTTACCTCACCAGGAGATTGGTAGATGTTTCTCAGGATGTTATCGTACGGGAAGATGATTGCGAATCAGTAGAGGGCATCTGGGTAGAAAAAATTATGGATGGCTCCCAATTAATTGAACCGCTGTATCAGAGAATAATCGGCAGGGTATCGGTGGATGCCATTACTAATCCGGAAACCGGTGAAGTTATAGTAGAAGAAAATCAAATGATCGATGATGAAGAAGGATATCTAATTGAAAAACTGGGTATTACCAGGGTAAGAATCAGATCAGTCTTAACCTGTAAAACCCGGCACGGGGTATGCAAAAAGTGCTATGGACGTAATCTGGCTACAGGGTATAATGTGGAAATCGGTGAAGCGGTAGGAACTCTGGCCGCCCAGTCCATTGGTGAACCCGGAACCCAGTTGACCATGCGTACCTTCCATACCGGCGGTGTTGCCGGCGACGATATAACTCGCGGTCTTCCCAGGGTAGAAGAGCTATTTGAAGTTCGTAAGCCCAAAGGTCAGGCAGTAGTAGCCGAGACTACGGGAAAAGTCCAATTCGGCGAAAATAAGGGCCGGCGCGAAGTTGAAGTTTTAGATGAGAATCAACTGATTATTGGCGCCTATCCGGTTCATTATGGTTCACGGCTTAAAGTTCGTGAAGGTGATTATGTAGAGATGGGTGATGCTTTAACTGAAGGACCGTTAAATCCTCATGATATCCTTAAAACCAAGGGACTGCAACATGTGCAGAGATATCTATTGCAGGAGGTCCAAAAAGTATACCGTTCCCAGGGTGTTGATATCAGTGATAAACATATCGAAATAATGATTCGGCAAATGCTTAAGAAAGTAAAAATTGAGGATCCGGGAGATACCTCAATGCTGCCGGGGGCATTTATCGATATTGCTTATTTTGAAGAAGAAAACATTAAAGCTATTGGTTTAGGCGGGATGCCGGCCGTATGTTCACCCATGTTATTGGGAATCACCAAGGCATCGCTTAATACCGACTCGTTCCTGTCGGCGGCATCGTTCCAGGAAACCACCAAGGTTTTGACCGAAGCAGCGATTAAGGGTAAAGTCGATAATCTTATTGGTTTGAAAGAAAATGTTATTATTGGAAAACTGATTCCAGCCGGAACTGGTTATCCGACTTATCGCAAGATAGATATTGAGCCGGGCCAGCAAGAGGAGTAGCAAAATAACCTAATAAAATAAAAAATTTGACTGAAATACCGCCAGGTGCTAAAATACTAAAGTGCGCGGTATTATGCGCACTATTGCTGCCTTGTGGCCTGGTTTATTTTTCACCGGGGAGGGTAAAACATAATTGCCACTTGATGAATTAAAAAGCCGTAACAAGGTGATTGGAAGCAAACAGGTAAAAAAAGCTGTAAGCCAGGGAATGGTAAGAAAAGTATTCATTGCCGCAGATGCTGAACCACATATAATAGAACCTTTAAGACAGCTATGCAGCCAGAACCAGGTGGAGATTATCATGATTGAAACAATGCAAGTTCTGGGTCAAGCGTGTGGGATTGAGGTAGGTTCAGCAACAGTGGCACTGTTAATTGGTGAGGAGTAAGGCATGGTGCATTACCACCTTACCATGCCCCGTTATTCCTTAGCCCAGCACACGAGAAGGGAGGTGCAGAT
>JBDKUD010000362.1:0-4197 GCA_039679805.1 Syntrophomonas sp.
GATCTGGATAAGGCTTTTGTTGCTTTCAATCAAGTGATTGGATTAAATTCAGATGATAGGCCTTTATTAACTGATACGGTAGAATATAAACCTTTAGAGATTAAGAGTTTAGATTATGAAGTGGCTAGTGTATTAGAGAATTCGCCAACCGTTTGGCTAGCTGAACAAAATGTAAATATGCAAGAATATCTTAAAGATATGGCCTTTTATACCGGAAGTTATCGTCCTTATGAGATACGTCAAAAAGAAATGGAACAGGTGCAACTTGATGTAGCTAGTACCAAAAAGGCTACCGAACAAGCTACCCGATCTTCATATTATGCTATTAAAAGCCTGGAAGATAGTTATCCTGGAGCATTACAAAATGTAAAGGTAGCAGAGGAAAACTTAAGAATTACCAAAACCAAGTTCGATATAGGTATGGCCACAGTAGCAGATGTTGCCAGTATGGAAAAAGCCCTTGCAGATGCTCAATACACAGTTTTTCAGATGACTGTTAATCATGAATATATGAAACTAGCCTTTCATAAACCTTGGGCAGCAAGCGGGGGGGCTGTATCTGAATAAGTATAATTGATGGCTTTAGCAACATGAATAACGAGCAGGATTCGGCATGTAAACCGTGATCCTGCTCAATTATAGATTTTGTTTAATTTTGTATCTTAATCACTAGTTGCCAGAAGCCCGATATCTATATCTTGCGTAATGCCATCTAAATCCCACACTGTCCCGATACCATATCATCTATCCGGCATCCTTTAACCTGTTTTGTCAATTTATCGCTCATTGTTTCATAATTACCCGGAGTAACTAGATACCTTTTATCTCCCCTGGCAATAGCATTAATAATATATTCATTATATTCCTGGGAGTGATGGGAGAAGTCTTTGTATTTATCCAGGCTGAAAGTATGGTTTTTATCGCTCTGGAAATCATAAATGCTTATATTTTTATAATTCCGTAATTGTTCGAAGATATATTCTTTTATTTTCATTTCATCGTAGAATAGGGATTTATCCTCTTGGAATATGGATACATACCTGAGAATGGAATAAGGAGGGTAATAGATTACGAATTTAATATCGGGATTTTGCTGGATAACGGGTAATATATTCTGGTCAAAACTAATTTGCATAGCTTTATAAGAGGGATCGATTTTATTGTAAATCTTGATCCCTTTTTGTTTGGTTTGCTGATCTTCCTGCCATAGTTTCTGCAGAACATCCCGTCCATAAGTGGCCTGAGAGTTCCAGTTATTTAAATAGTCCAGGTTAGTGGTTATTTGTTGGTGTTTGTACAGGCTTTGGAGTATATTATAACTGCTTTCCAATGTGGAAAGAGATACCAGGTAGCGGAAATCGTTGTAAGCGTACTGGTCGTATAGGTAATCGGGGAAGGAAGAGAATTCGTTGCCTACCCGGTTGGGAGTACCTTTTAATGATCCAAAATCCAGGCCCCAGATGATGTTTTTTACTTGGCCGGTGCGTATGGCTACGTTGGCCATTAGTTTTTCCTCGTGCGCGCTGGCGCCGGACATGGCTAATTTTACAGATTTAACCCCTAATTGACCATTAACATAGGAAGGGACGAAATTCTCCGCCATGGAGCTGCCCAGAATTATGGTGTCATATTTATAATTACGGGCCAGGCCCGGATTTTGATAGCGCTGTTCGGTAGAGAATGAAGGTGTGTAGAAGACAGCTTTTCTATAAAACTGCAGGGGGTCTACCACGTAATTTAGTCCGGCTACCACTAGCAGCAGGAGACAGGTACAAAATAGGGTTTTTAATAGGAAATTTCGGTATTGCATTTTTCTTACCCTCATAAAGTTAATAGACGCTGGCGACTTCGTCGCACGTAGACTTTTATGACACCCGCAGACTTTTTTATAAATAAGTAGACCAAAATGCTGTTCTGCAATTATGGCACGTGGCAAAAAAATAAATTATAAAGCTTTAATACATCCTTTAAAAGTCTGCGCAGTTCATAAAAATCTGCGCAAGTCTGCGTCCATTAAAGCCTCTCTAGAAGTTAAAATACAAAAACGGGCTGATCTTATTGAGTCCTAGTATAGCCCATACGGCCAGTATGGAGATAAACAGAGCTGTTTGCCAGTTGGGCCGGAAAGTATCCTTCATAGCCATGGAGTTACGGACTGTCAGAGATATTATGATGAAGACGATAATCATGGCAATAGCCTGGTATATGCCGCTAAAACGGGCTGATAATTGGGTGAATGTTACTCCATAATCAGACAAAAAGCCCAGCTTGGCTGACAAGGTACCGGGAAGCATAATCCCACTGAATCCAAACATACCTTTAAGAACTTTAATAGCATCAGCCCAGGTTTTAGCCCGGAAGAATATCCAGGCTATATTAACAAAGTTAAAGGTGATAAACCAGGCCAACCAGTTGGGCATTTCTATTTTCAACTTGCGCCAGGCCCGCTGGATACACAGGCCGGCACCATGCATAAATCCCCAGAATACGAAGGTCCATCCCGCTCCATGCCATAATCCCCCTAATAGGAAGGTAATCATCGTATTCCGATAAATATTAAATTGACCATTACGGTTGCCGCCCAGAGGAATATAAATGTAATCTCGTAAAAAGCGGCTCAAAGTTATGTGCCATCGCCGCCAGAATTCTTGAATGCTCAGGGATTTGTAGGGAGAATCGAAGTTAATGGGCAATTTGATATTAAACATTAAAGCAGCACCAATTGCCATATCGGTATATCCTCCGAAGTCAAAATAAAGCTGGAGGGTATACGATAGCGATACTACCCAGGCTTCCACTAAGCTTAGGCTTGGAGCGGTGTCAAAACCGTGGGTGGCCCAAACCGCAAAAGCATCGGCAATTACCACCTTCTTAAATAAGCCGATAAAAAATAAAAATACTCCCTGCGCCAGGTTCTGGTAATTAAGCCGCTTATTTTCTACCGATTCGAATTGGGGCATCATCTCTTTATGGTGTAATATTGGCCCCGCCAAGAGATGAGGGAAAAAGGTTACGAACAACGCGTAATTAACCAGTTTATATTCCTTGGCTTCGGAATGATAAGCATCCACGAGGTATGCTATCTGAGTAAAGGTAAAGAAGCTAATGCCCAGGGGGAGAATAATTTTCAACAAGGGCCAATGGGTGGCCAAGGCCAGGTTAATATTATTGATAAAGAAATCCATGTATTTAAAATAGCCCAGCAATAGCAGGTTAAAGGTTATTCCCATTACCAGTATGGTTTTAGGTCCGAGTCGTGAGTGTAATTTGTGTTTGACCAGTGCTGAGCCGGTAATGTAATTGACCAGAATGGAAACCAGGATCAGGGGAAGATAAGCCGGGTCCCACCAGCTGTAAAAAAACAAAGAAGCCAGTACCAGCCAGATTTTAGCCATAGTATTGGAGGTGGTTTTATTTAGAATGAAATATACTATGAGGGCAGCCGGCAGAAAGAGAAAGATAAATTCATAGGAATTAAATAGCACTGACTTGATCGTCCCTTCTTAGTGGTAATTAAGTCTATACTATTTGATGATATAGATTTAACCTGTCTTTATCAACTAATTTCCAACATATTTTATTTATGATTATAGAACCAGGCCCGTATTTGGCGAAAAAAGAGTGCATGTGAAATAATAATTGGGATTGGCTTTGGTTGGGGAAAAACAATGAAGCAACCAGTTGTGAGGCCAGTATTTATTCTATATTGAAACAACAAATGGGAGGAAAAGCGATTAGCCTGTGGAATTGAATATGTAGACAAAAAATAGATATTTTTGGAGATGAAGTAATGTATAAGTTGAAAAAAATGGAAAATGTTTCACTTGAAACATTTGGCTATGCAAGCCGAAATTTGGGGATTATAAACAATTTTAGAAATGCATTTTTGGCAATAATTTTAACGATGCTTATTAGTCTGAGCCTTTCTCTTCCAGTTCTGGCTCAGGATAATATTGGTTCGGAGGTTAAGGAGATTATAAAAGACTATTATGTAGATGTTCCTGCTGCCAAGGTACTTCAGGCCAATAATGTGGATGAAATTCTAACTGCTCTGGATGATCCGTACAGCGAGTATTTTACTGCTCAAGAGTATCAAGAGTTCATTAACTCATTGGACCAGGAATTTACTGGAGTAGGCATATATATAGATATAGTTGCCGATGGGGTAAAGGTGGTGTCAGTAATTAAAACTTCTCC
>JBDKUD010000276.1:0-3480 GCA_039679805.1 Syntrophomonas sp.
TACTGCTTTTTATATCTTTGAAAAATATTTGTTCAAATTGCCGGACAGTATTTTGATTATAAACAATAGAAGTAATCTCATAATCCTTGGAGAAACTTCGCTGGTTAAAATTAGCCGACCCAACCGAAACTACTTTGCTGTCAACAATCACCAATTTACTGTGTAAAAATCCTTTATCATAAGTAGATACCTTTACTCCATGTTTTAAAACCTTACCCACGTAATACTGTCCTGCTAGTTTGGTTATCATGTGATCAGCTTTGCGAGGAATAAGCAAATGAATTTCGATTCCCTTCTTAGCCGCCCGGTTTAAGGCTGTGAGAACCCTGCTGCTGGGAATAAAGTACGGGCTTTCAACATATATTTATTGCCTGGCACTTGATATAAGCTTTAAGTGAACTATGCCCATATTATTTAATGAGGATTCCGGACCTCCTGGTATTATTGTTACCTTTTGTCCGGATATATTTGATGCCTGGGTAAAAAATGCAGGTGAAGATATCCTTTCTTTAGCGGATAAAAACCAGTCGTATAAAAAAACCTGTTGTAATGAACGGGCAGCACCACCATTGAACAAAACGTCTGTATCTCTCCAATAGCCTAACTTCTTTTTTCCTAAATATTCATCACCTATATTTTCTCCGCCTATAAAAGCTTGCCTACCATCAATTACTATAATTTTTCGGTGCAGGCGGTTATTTATACGCCCCTGAATAAAAGCAGAACCAGGTGGATTGTATGCTGCAACTTTTACTCCATTTTCTTTTAAGTCCTGAAAATAGGATTTATTCGTGAAAAAGCATCCAAATGCATCATATATTAACCTTACTTCTACTCCTTCGCGGGACTTTTGGATTAAAATATTCTTCAAGCGCTTACCGGTTTGATCATCACGTATTATATACAACTCCAAGTTTATAGAGCTTTTAGCCTTCTTCATTTCAGAAAATAATCTGTCATATGTAGGCTGGCCATTTTCTAATATAGTAATCTGATTATCAGAAGTAGTCATACCCGTTCCAATATTAGTACAGGAGTATTTAGCCAAACTGAACTGTTTTGATGTTTCGGAATAATATTTTGTTTCCCTTAAATAGCGTTGATGCGATGACGGTATGGTAATAGAGGATAAATTATAAACTGATATAACTATAAGAAAAGCAATTAATGCCCAGATTACTCTTTTGCCACTATTCAGAATGGTCCCTCCTTAATATTACCTAGCATTATTATGTTTCAATGCTTGAAAAATACTCAATAAACGCTAAATCTCATCCCCCCAAACGGCTAGTTCTTATTTTTATTATTGCCAGTATCTAATTCAAGCAAATTGAGGAACAATAAAATACAAAAAATATTTATACAGGAGGTAGCCACATGCCGTTTTCACCCCAAAGGGTGTTCTTCGAAGAAGAAGCCCTGGACTACCCAATTGGTAAGAAAATGTGGGTTTTATTCAGCTCTAAGTATGGGGTTGTTATTCAGAAATTAAAGCCCAAGCAAAGAATTACTAATATTCCGGGATCTTCACCTGAGGAGGCATACCGGGAGGGTAAACGAACTTTAGTGGTAGGTATAAGGAAGACACTCGACTTTCAAACCTGCAAACCTTCAGCTCATTTCCAGCTTCCTCTGGTTACCGGCTGTATGGGGCAATGTGAGTACTGCTATCTAAATACTCAATTTGGAAAGAAGCCTTATGTTAGGGTCTACGTGAACCTTGAGGAGATACTATACCAAACCGCTAGATATATTGAGAAGAGAAAACCTGAGATAACTATTTTCGAAGGTGCCGCCACATCGGATCCGGTTCCGGTTGAACCATATACGAATTCTCTGGCCAGTACAATAAAATTCTTCGCCGAACAAGAGTATGGAATATTCAGGTTTGTGACCAAGTTTACAGATGTAGAATCACTATTAAATATTGACCACCAGCAGAAAACTACCATTCGCTTTAGTATTAATGCTGATCATGTAATTGAAACCTATGAACATTTTACTCCCCCATTAATTAAGCGTTTGGAAGCGGCTAAAAAAGTTGCCCGGGCAGGTTACCCGCTCGGGTTTATAGTCGGCCCGGTTATGATATTAGATGGCTGGCAAGAACAGTATTTGCAAATGTTCGAACATATTCGAACATTCTTAAGCGGCTCTTATCAGGGAAAAATCACCTTTGAAATAATCTCTCACCGTTTCACCGCCAGAGCAAAAACTACTATTACCAGTGTATTTCCTGGTACCACTCTCCCTATGGACGAGAGTGCTCGAAAATTTAAGTATGGACAGTTTGGTTATGGCAAGTATATTTACCCCCCCGACCAAATGGAAGCCATCAGCAGCTTTTTCACACGAGAAGTTAAATATTCATTTCCGGGTTCGAGTATAAGCTATATTGTATAAATGCAAAAAGGGATTCCCGCCACAGGAACCCCCTATTAAAGTCTTATGTACCCTATTTATTTAGCGTCAGCTCTAGCCAACCATTAATATCTGCAGCTATTTCCGGGGATTTAGGAGTTATTTCTGTGCTGATTCTCTGTTTTATAGCATCGTACTTAAAGGGAAGACCGTGCAGCAAGTCTTTAAAGCTTTCAATTATGGAACAATCCATGGCATCCGAATATATGGCGGCTTCCGTAATCTTCCCTTCTTCCACACTTAATCCCATATCAATTTCACCCCAAGTAAATCTTTTCTGCATAGAAATATCAAATTCGGGTGTTTCACCATATCTCCATTCCCAAGATGAATATTGATTATACAACTTATCTATTTCACCATGATTGTCTATTTGCATCTCCTTTAAATCACCTTCATAAAGACTGGCAAAGCTGTCTCTCATACTGTTCATCATGGACTTTATAGTAATATTACTTTGCAGACTGGCCAGGTTTACAACCCGGGACTGAACTGAGTTAGCTTCAATAGCTTTTGCTTTCATTTTTTCCTTCGATACTTGTAAATAGCGGGCAAGCTTTGACATATCGGTATCTACCAATAATGTTCCATGATGATAAACAGCTCTTTCGAGGAAGCAAAAAGCATTACCGGAGAATTTTTTGCCATCTACAGTTATATCATTTCTTCCGGTAAACTGAGCTTGAATACCCAGATTGTTTACCGCCTGCAATATGACCAGCAACTGTTTCTCCAAATCATATAATTTTTTGTCCATAATAAAAGTAAAATTCAGATTGCCTAAATCATGATAAACTGCTCCCCCACCCGACAACCGGCGAGCAAGTTTTCCTCCCTCTTGTTCCAAAAGTTCACACCGGCATTCCTTCCAGGCATTCTGATATTTACCAATAACCACAGTATGGTCATTTTGCCACAGGTACAAAATCATTTCCTCAGCCGCCACATGATTTAAGAGATATTCCTCTAATGCCAGGTTGTACCAGGGGTCAAAACTGTTTGAATAGACTAATTTTGTTTTCATTAGTGTCACTCCTGTTTCAATTAATGCAATAAATG
>JBDKUD010000422.1:0-1768 GCA_039679805.1 Syntrophomonas sp.
CGGCAGGCTGATAGTCAAACGGACCAACCACCAAAAGTGCAACGGAAACTGCTGCCAGAACTATCCCCGTCAGGAATACTACTACGTTTCTAGCTACATAGCTGCGCCCTACATAACATAGCAGAGCTGCTATAACCGGCAGCCAAATTGCAATGGCAACAAGATACTTAGGCATGTCCAATGAATTCACCCCTTTTTCGAAATAATGTTTTAATGCTGACCTATTTTTACGTTGAGAGACCATTCAGCAAATGGTTACCAGAGCTAACCAAATCCTGCTTCCGACTATTTTATGGTTCTGGTCCCCATCGGTTAAAAATTTTTCCTCCCTTCGGATAATTATTAAATTGTCAAATCCAGCATTATTGCTGGTAACGACCAAGTTAAACGAAGAAGTAATGCTGTCCCTCAATTAAATGCAAGAAGTGTGCCAGTATTCAGACAGAGGTATTTTAATTTCATTCTTATGGAATAAAAACTGGATTAAAAACCATTTCGGAAAATTCGCCTTAACCCAGACTGTTAACAAAAAGAAAGCATTTGTTATGAAAATATGAACATTTGTATCAACATTGTCGCAAGATTTTCGACTTTTCTAATGATTTTTCGACACACTTTTGTCCGATATGTATTATAGCACAGCTAATTTTGTTCATAAATCATAAATAGTTAACTATTTCACAAATATTTATTATTTTTATGATAAATTAGGAAATTTGTTATCCAAGTGCCTTAAGATCGGCCTTTGCGTCATATCTCTATTTGCGCGGGCATTAATTACTGTTATAACAGTAAAGCTAACATCTTTTTCCGAACCTAAAGAAAATCCCCAACACGTCAATAAAAAAGCAGAAGCAGGGGCCCCATTTACTTTAGATAATATGTTGCATCTGTGTTAAATATTAAGAAAGGCTGAAGCAATAGCATAGAAAAGGCAGGCAAAGAACTTGAACTTTAGGGGAATGCTTGGAATGTTACCATTTTAACCAGGCTGCTATCCGATTCCACAAAAATTGGGGCTTGAATAACATTATTACACCCAATTTCCTCCTGGTCTGCAATTCCCGCCACACAATTATTAAAAAGAATGCAGTTAATAGGGCTGAAAGCATTTCAGACAAGGAAAACGACCACCATACTCCATTTATACCTATATAGCGAGGAAGTATGATAAACAAAGGCAAGAAAAGAACGCCCTGGCGGATTATTGAGAGCCACATGGCAGTCATTCCTTTTCCCATAGCCTGTAAAACCGTATAGAAAATTATTATTGGTCCCATTACCGGCAAAAATATAGTTGCTAACCGCATACAATTTACTCCGATTTGTATCAATTCAATATCATTTGAGAAAAAGCCCATAATTTGAATAGGATAGAGCTGAATTATTATCCATGATGTTACTGTAAATATTAAGGAAATTACCGAAGATTTTATTATGGTTTCTTTCACCCGATCATATTTTCTAGCTCCATAGGCAAATCCTGCTATAGGAAGCGTTCCCTGGCTCAGACCGTATACAGACATGAAAAATAATGACCTTATTCTTAAGAATATTCCCAGGGCAGCCAAAAATGTAATACCAAATCCTGCAACTACCCGGTTCAACAATACCATAACCACTACGCCCAATATTTCCATAATAGTGCTGGGGATAGCAACGGTATAAATATCAACCAGTACCTTAAGACTTGGTTTGAAATTCTTTATTGACCAGGGTAAATACTCTCTTTTTTTCATTAGTTTTAAAATTAAAATTACAGTTATTA
>JBDKUD010000016.1:0-11999 GCA_039679805.1 Syntrophomonas sp.
TTGACTTCACATGTAGTCCTGGAAGGGATTATCGTGATACTGAAATAGTGGTTAAGCAACACAATAAGATACATATTATTCATACACAATTATATTTAAATAGTAAAGAACTCCGTGAAATTTTTGAAGCTATTTGTAAAGAGAAAGGTATTAAATATACTGTAAGGGACCGTGGACTATATTGAGAATACCTGAACCGGGCCAGGCAGCGGTAATTTTAGCGCAGGCATCCAAAATAAAGGCTGCCGGAGCAGCCGATTCAATGAATTTAGTGACCGGAATTTGATTCCTTCCTTGGCCCAAGAAGCGATGAGTATAGCCAGCGAAAACGGACTCTTGCTTTTTAAAATAGAAAAACAACATCTCCTGCCTTACAAAGGTTTTTCCTTGGACTATTCAGCGAATCAGTTTATGAGAAGATGTTCTTGGCGGTTACTTTTTATATATGAAGTGCCCTTTTTCTCTTAATCTCCGAAGAAAAAGTGGGGAGCGGGACGTACCTTTGGTGGTTCAGCATATTGGGTATTTTGATGAATTAAGGAGATTGAAAGCATGGACTACGAGATAATATTAACTTGGTTTTGGGAGGGTTACTATTTACTCTATTTAGAAAGCAGATAGCAGGACTAATGGTGGAAACGCTATAAAAACATTTAGGAAGAAGAAATATACCGATGAGTATCGAGATTTTATTGAATATTCAAGCTTGGCTTTTGGATTATTGCCTTTCGGGAAATTTTTTAATATTTCAACCTTCTGACCAGAAAAACTGGCCGAGAAGCCCTGAAAAACAATAACAAAAATCAGAGTACGAGAATTGAAACCATAAGATTCTAGGGAAAGGTTTTTTTTATGAAAACATTAATTAAAACGGAATTCCAATACTTTTTAATTCCGCTAACTTATTTTGCTGTTTGGTTTGTGTCTTCTATTAATTATTTATATTGTGGAATGCCTATAAAGATTATTAAATCAACAGCTATAGCTATCCTTATAGGGGTTGTTTTTATAATACTGATTCCACTATATCTTAACGAGCTATTGGGATGGGAATTTGTAAACTCTCCGATACTTTTTTGGATTTACTTTTACATAGTTAGCATTCCTGCTAGTATCTATTTTATAAAAGACCAACAAAAAAATAACATACAATAGAAAACTACCAAATTGTCATCTTTGTTAAACGAGAGGACAGATCTCTCGCCCCCTTTGAGGAATTTTTCTTTAATTTTAAGGAACTTAATGAGATGAGGTTATAGCTTTCAAAGAACTTTAAAGGACCGCCAACACTTTTTCGGACAATTTGAAAAGCGACTGATGTAAATGGTCCTGCTGCCACTATTTGAGGTATTGAACAGGGCTTAGATAACCCAATCTTTTCTATGCTTTTTCAATCATAGAAAACCTCAATATATTTGGAGGAACTTCCTCGAAACTCTCCCTGGATTAGTAAAACAATTGCTTTTTCCTTAAGATAAGTAATTTTCTATAAGATTACTATTATGAAGACTTTTTTTACTGGCTAGTGGGAGGGAAACACGTTAAGTGTTTTTTGCTGTTACTTTTTAAACATGAATGGGTTTTCTTCAGAGGGCAGATATTTTATCCAGCCATCCTGGGAATATTGGGGAATACACCGTTGCAATGACAACAAAACGCCGCCTCACAGCAACAAAGCGATAACCTCATTTTAAACCGCTGTATTTCAACTGACATTCTTAAAACCTTATTTGGCCATTAATAGGTATGCTCAATGAATGTAGGTGAAAGCAGCTTACGTGTCTGGTATCCCAAAGTCTATTGATTGCAAAATCTATCAGCTCGAGGCAGAAGATGCTACAAAGTTTCTTTTATCAGTTTTCTGCAGACGATGTTCCGTATGAAGCATGCTGATATTTACTGAAAGGATATCACCGGCGGTTATCAAATAATCAAAGAGCATAAAGAGGCTTGCTGCCATAGCCAAACCTTCAAGAGGAATGCCGAACCGCTTAAACAAAATCGTGAAAAGGAAGGGACCCATCCCTTGCGTGGGCGGAACGGTTACCGACAAAATTATGCAAAGGAGAATCATGGATATAGCATTTGCCATACTAATGGGGACGGCGTAAAAATCCCCCATAAACAAAGATGTTAAATATAAAAATGGCACTAAAAACGGTTTGCAAAACAGGGCCCCCACAGGTATGGAAAAGTTAACCAAATAATCACGGATACCCTGTTTGGTACCGGCAATCATAGTATGGGGAGCAAATGTGGCACTTGAGCTGGCTGTGGTTACAGCAATCAGCAGAAAAGAACCGGTGGTCTTTATGTATTGTACAGGATTTTCCTTTTCAATAAATGCAATACTCAGCAGGTAAACTAAGGTAATTGCTAATAAACATACACATATAAGCACAACCACACCGATAGAGCTGAGGAGAGCACTGCCGTCTCCAGACAACAGCATATTGAAAATACAAATAAATATCACCCATGGCATCAGGGAACAAATCGCATCCAACAAGGTGGAAAAAATCAAATTTGATTCAGTTATTACCTTTGTTATTACCGGGAAGCGTCCTTTATATACGAGCATAACAATGCCGGTTATCGCTGCGAGGAATATTGTTTGTAAGATGTTGCCATCTAAAAAGGACTTAAATATATTTGACGGTATGATATCAAACATTGTTTTTGCCAGCTCCGTCCAAACACTTCCCTCACTAACACTTGCAACGCCCCCTCCTTGGAGGGGAAAATAAAGCATACCTGCCAACACGGTAATTACCGCCGCTATTACCGTCAGTCCCAAAAACCAACTAAAGAGTATTTGAAAAATGCGTTTTACCTGGGCAATATTTTCCATGTTGAAAATACTGGCCATAACTGACACGAAGAGAAAAGGAATAACAATCGCATTGAGCAAGCCAAAGAAAGCTCCGCTTAAGGGGTTCAGTAAAGACGCAGATAAAGTTGGCCGTATTGACGGGGCGAAGCGGTTTATTGCCAACCCGAAAATTACTGCAGCAACAAGGGCGAAAGCAATGGAAACAATGGGAGTGGCCGCTTTTTCCTTAAGCGTAAAAGTAACGACATTACATCCATTTTCATAGTTATAGGTGACTGTGGAAAGACCAATTAAAATATTCTGACCGATAAAGTTGAATTCCGATTCATCCGCTTCTTCATCAGGTGGGGAAAGAGGATCGGATTGTGCTCCTTTATAAATTAATGACAGAGAGATGGTTTTAAACCGTTTGCGAAGGTTTATTTCAAAAGTATTGTTTTCGGCTGCAGTTCCCGCCCAGTACACAATTGTTTCTTCCGTAAAGAGCTGAGCTCGAATAATGTCACGGTCGGTGCATTTGTATTGTTCCAGCAGGTCACGAACAAAATCCGTGGCGTTTTTTATATTTGATATTTCCAGCTTGAAACTTCTTCTGCTTTCCATTTTTTAGCGCACATCCTTACTCTTTTTTAGATGAAATAGGCATTTCTATCTGATCACAAAAGTAAAATCTTCCTATTTTACGATTATGTCGATATTTAAATAATACCACTAGTCATTAAATTCCAAAACCCAACAAAGTTAGTGTATGGAGAAAATAATTAGTCGCCCAGATTATAGCTGGAAAAGAGGGATTTGCCATGTATGGCTAGAAAAACCTAAATATTGTCGTGTCGGATTGTGCTGCTATTTCGCGATTTGACTTTTGTCTGAGGGAGAAGTGGAAATCCTGTACGAAATAGTATAACGGAGAGGTTACACCAAATTGTTTAGTGTTAGTTAGGGAGGAATACGTTGGTGAAAAAGATTGGGGTTTTCATACTTGTACTAGGGCTATGGATGGGAAGCGTTTTTTCGGCTATGGCGTCAAGCAACGTTATGCAGGGGGGCAGCAATAGTGACCAATTGCGTATTATTGTTGAACTGGATGATGAATCAGTAATTGAACAAGCGACGCAGGAAGGGTTACGTTTCAGCCAGCTGAATATGGCACAAGCTGATGCTATTCGCAGCAGTTTGACTGACCAGCAGGCTTCTGTGAAACAAGAAATCAAGGCTCAGCAGATAGAGATGGACTACCATTATGACTTTCAAAATGTCATAAACGGTTTTAGCGCTACGGCAGCACCTTCAGATGTGGAAAAGTTAGAAAAACTGCCGGGAGTTAAAAAGGTTTACATAGCCAAAAAATATAAAATTCCTGTTCTGCAGCCCAATATGGTAACCAGCAAAGGCCTCGTAGGAGTACATCCTACCTGGGACCTGGGGTATAAAGGCGAGGGTCAGGTGGTGGCGATTATTGACACCTGTATCGATCCAACCCACCAGGATATGCGTTTGAGTGATGGAGTGGAAAGCAAGCTCAGCCAGGAAGAAGTGGAACAGATTACTGCAACCAAGAATCTTCCCGGACGCTGGTTCAGTGATAAAGTACCATATGGCTTTAACTATGCAGATAATAATGACATCCTTTTCAGTACCAACCCTCATGGTATGCATGTGGCAGGAATCGTAGGGGCCAATTGTGAAGACGACAGTGAAACCAATGGTATAAGGGGGGTGGCACCGGAAGTACAGCTTTTGGCGATGAAGGTATTCACAGCCGATCCTGAAATGAGCGGGTGCTGGAGCGACGTAATTATTAGGGCGATGGAGGATTCGGTAACCCTGGGTGCAGATGTAATGAACCTTAGCATCGGAATCGATGCTGATTTTGTGTCCACGGATGATCCTACTTATGAGATAATACAGCGGGTAATTGCCAATGGAGTAGTGCCTGTCATGGCTGCTGGAAATGCTAACTGTGTGGGGGATAGTTACAAAGATCCATATGCCAAAAATCCCGATATTGGAACGGTAAATACGCCTGGGAGTTATCCGGGTACAATATCCGTTGCCTCCATTGACAACAACAGCATATATAAAGTTATTCAATGTAGTGAGAATAAAATCCCTTATCAGAATGCCAATGCTGAGTTGGATCCGGTGGAGATTTTCCAAGGGGAATCGGTGGAATATATTGATTGTGCATTGGGGATGAATGAGGAGGATTTCGCTGACCAAGACCTTACAGGTAAAATTGCTCTCATTAAACGAGGTGGTAATACTTTCATTGACAAAATTATAAATGCCCAGAACCATGGTGCTGCAGGGGTAATTGTATATAATCATGAAACTGGTGGAGAAGGGCTAATAAACATGCAATATCCGGACGAAGGAACTATTCCTGCCTTATTCATCGGTAATCAGGGCGGCCAAGTTCTGAGTAATTTGATTGCCCAAGGACAGAACCAGCTTGAATTTAATGGAGAAGAAGTAGCTATGACGGGAAAAATGTCTTCCTTCACTTCCTGGGGAACGACTCCCAGTTTGGATTTCAAACCGGATATTACAGCTCCCGGAGGCAATATCTATTCTACTATTCCGGGTAATCAATATGAGGTGATGAGCGGTACATCGATGGCCAGTCCCTATGTTGCGGGAGGGGCTGCACTGGTTTTGCAGAGGATGGAGACGGAAAAGGGATTCCCCCAGCTAAACGGGATTGAACGGGTGAATATGGCGAAAAACCTTTTGATGAGTACGGCGCGTCCCCAGGAAGTCAGTGAAGGGGTGGAGATATCGCCGCGCCGTCAGGGAGCAGGGCTTATGGATCTATATGCCGCGACGACCAGCAAGGCAATTTTGACGGATCGGGAAACCGGCTTAAGCAAGGTTAATCTAAAAGAAATCGGAGATACATCTGAATTTGCAATCGAGGTAAGCAATTTTGGCAATGAGGATTTAAGCTGCCGTGTCAGTGGTACGGTGCTGACGCCTTATCCCTATATTTCCGGGGGGGTAAGTTATATCGATACCAAGCAGGAACAGGTAGTACTGGATGCGGATGACCAGACCATGCCGATTACTTTTGTCGGAGCCACCGATGGCATCATTAACGTTCCGGCCGGGGAAACTGCAGAATTTACAGTAAATCTTGATTTGACCAATCCGGTATGTGAGGTAACGGATCGGGATACCGAAGAGACTTTACTGGAGAGACTGGATACCATTTTCCCCAATGGAACCTTTATTGAGGGATTTATACGATTAACGGATGTAAACGAAAAGGTGCCGCAGTTAAGTATTCCCTACATGGGTTTTTACGGCCAATGGGATCAGGCCCCGATTTTTGATGACAGCCTTTATAAAGAGGATGCCGTACCCTTTTATGGGACTGTTTTCGATGACGAACTGCGCGGAACTTATCTAAAAAGCGGGAGTACTATCTTGGGAGAAAAAGACGATCAAATGGATGCCCAATTGATTGCCATATCTCCTAATGAAGATGGAGAGCAGGACGAGGTACAGGCATTTATCGAGCTTTTACGTAATGCTCGGGAAATTGATCTCGATATTTTGGATGCACAGGGGCAGAAGCTTAGAGATGTTGACTATGGTGAATATTTTATTAAAACCTATCAACCCTATGATATTGGTCCACTAACTTCGATTTGGGATGGAAGGATTAATGAGAATGTGACCGACGGGGAATATATTTACCGGATACAGTCCCGAGTGGATTGGGAGGATGCCGCCTGGCAGACCTTGGACTTTCCGGTAAGGGTGGATACTGTTCCGCCTGTTATTGAGTCACTTGATTATGATGAAGAAAATGGAAAGATTACTGTACAGGCCTCGGACGGGGATTTTCCCTGGATTCGTTACATGCTTTATGATGAACCAAAGCGTGTACTGGCCTCGTCAGCGGATGGGGTCTTTGATCTCAGCAGCTTGCCTGAAATACCCTACCAACTCAAAGTTATGGTCAAGGATGCCGCAGGTAATATCAGTCTTTCAGAACCTCTGACTTTTGGGACAGATAGCACCAAGCCGGCAGTTCATCTGGGATCAACCATAGACAGGGCATTTTACAACAACCGTGAAGTAGTCGTAAGCGGCTATGTAGAAGAAGATAACCGGCTTGTATCCCTAAAGGTGGATGGCAATGAAGTGGAGTGCAGCTATAATTCATATTGGGATTACTATGAATTTGAAACAACGCTTACTTTGCCGGAGGGAGTCCACGATCTGGTTATTGAAGCAGTAGATAGTGCCGGCAATACCAGTACTTTTCAACGCAAGATCTTCATTGATACCATAGCCCCGGTTATACACATGGCGGCAGGCTTGCCGGCCACCGTTCCATCCAACACTGAAACCATGAGTTTGGCTGCAGTTATTGATGAAAATATGGGTACATTAGGTGTCTACTTAAATGATAATGTGCTTTATCTTAAAACAGCTAATATAAGTTATGAAACAGAAGTTCTCCAGCCGGTGCATTATGAAATGCCAGCACAAACCATTTCGCTGGCATACGGAGATAATCTTGTTACTCTACAGGCAATTGACGGAGCTGGCAGTGAAACTGTCAAAGAATTTCATGTCAAGCGCTTACGGCCTGAAGAAGAATCCAACCCGGGCGGCGGAGGCTCTGGAGGCGGTGGTGGAAGTTCTGGCGGAGGAGCTGTTCCTACAGCCGGATCCATTTCCAGCAGTAACTTATATACGGTAAGTCCAAATCAGCAGCAGACCGTGTCAACAGATGGAGCCCGGGTTGAGTTTCCGGAAGCAGCGGTAGGAGAACAAGTACAAATCAGTGTACGCAATTTGCCTGCTACGGAAAATCTGCCTCAGCAAGAGCGCCTGATTAGTCCTGCTTGTGAGTTCAGCAAGGACAAAAGCGGAAAATTCCTTAAACCCGTCAAGATTACACTTAAGTTTGACCTGAATAAGCTTGATCGGGAAAAAGACAAACCTGTGCTGTGCTGGTTGGATGAGATCAGTCAGCAATGGGTGGAGTTAGAAGATAGTGAAGTGAATTGGGAACAGGGAGAAGTTGCAGGCAGCGTGGATCACTTTACAAAATTTGCGGTACTGACGCGTCCTAATGTGCAGACAGTAAAAATAACCGATATTGCCGGGCACTGGGCACAGGAGAATATAAATAAATTAGTGCAGGCAAAAGTCATTAGCGGTTACGAAGACGGCAGCTTCCGTCCTGATGCTATGATCTCCAGAGCGGAGTTTTGTACCATGCTGGTTAAATATCTGGCTTTAGATACCGGCAGCCAACAGGAGCGCGAAGGCTTCACAGATATCAAAGCGCACTGGGCAAAGTCCTATATTGAAGCCGCTCATAAAGCCGGGATCGTTAATGGGTATGATGCACAGACATTTGGGCCTGATGATCCGGTAACCCGTGAGCAGATGATCGTGATGCTGGGAAAAGCCATTCGGATTCAGGCTTCCGGTGAACTGATAATATTCAGCGATAAGGAAAAAATTGCGGCCTGGGCATCTCCGTTTGTCGCAGCGGCGGTACATCAGAAAATAATTAGTGGTTATACGGACAATTCATTCCGACCGCAGGGGAACACAACCCGTGCAGAGGCCGTAACGGTTATTGCCAAAGTGAGTAAAGGGGACAAGTAAATATTCTGGTGATTCCAGTGCTCTGGGTTCCAGAAGGCAATAACGTCTTACTGGTCCAGAGCCGGAGTCCGATCTAGAGTGGAAGGAGTTCCTGGTTGTACTGATGATTAGACGTGAACAATGTTTAAGTTCCTGAAACAGTCAAGGAATCATTTCGCTAAACTGCAGAACTTTT
Organism: Syntrophomonas sp.; assembly: GCA_039679805.1. Classification (GTDB taxonomy): domain Bacteria; phylum Bacillota; class Syntrophomonadia; order Syntrophomonadales; family Syntrophomonadaceae; genus JBDKUD01. Next base: position 8,646 of record JBDKUD010000016.1, read on the forward strand.
CATGATCAGTTTTAATATGTTGACGTTATCGTCCCGACGGTACGAGATTTCATTGGTAAATCCCTTTATCAGACGGCGGCTGATTTCATCAAATGCGTCGTTTTCAATAATGTTGCCGTCAGGGGCGGTATAACGTATATATACTTCCTTTTCACCGGTATTTTCATTATATCTGACGGTCAGAGCAATCTTATCGGCTTGTTTGGCGTTTGCCGAAATATAAACTATAAGCTCCTCGATCACCAGGTTTATATTGTCGCTCTCACGCCTGGTCAGGTCATATTTTAGGCAGTAGTCGGTTAGCTTATTGTTAAAGTCATATATGTCAATATCTTTTATAGTGCACTCATATTCCAATACTTTCAGCCTATTTATGAACACTTTGGTTTTTTCCCTTTGGGGGTTATTGAAAATTACTTCCGGGTTACCTTTCTCATAAATGCCCTTTTCATCCATATAAAAAATCGTGGTGGCAATATTTTTAGCAAAATTCATCTCATGGGTTACAATTACACAAGTCATTCCGCTTTTAGCAAGCTTGCGAATAACGGATAATACCTCGTCAACCATGGTAGGGTCCAATGCGCTGGTTGGTTCGTCGAAAAGTATTATTTCCGGATGCATGGCCAGACAACGAGCTATGGCGGCTCTTTGTTTTTGGCCTCCGGAGAGTTGGTCGGGCATATAGTCGGCGCGGTTGGCAATACCAACCATCTTTAGGTATTCAAATGCTTCGGCGATAGCTTGCTTTTTAGGCATTTTTAATACATTCATCGGCGCCAATATAACATTCTCGAGGATTGTTTTGTGGGAGAAAAGGTTGAAATTCTGATACACCATACCCATTTTTTGACGTATCTTATCTATGGCGGAATTGTCCTTAGTGATATCTGTTCCGTCAATAATAATTTGGCCGGAGTCGGGCTTTTCCAATAAGTTTATGCAGCGTATAAACGTGCTTTTGCCGCAGCCGGACGGGCCAATAATTACTATAACATCACCCTGGTTAATTTCCGCGTTGACTTTTTCAAAAACCAGATTATTATCAAAGCTTTTCTTCAAATTCCGGATTGAAATCATATTTACACCTCTTCAACCTTATAATCTAATTCTATCTGTAAATGCTTATTACGCTCAAACAGCTTGAAAAGAAGGTTGGAGAATACTCCAATCAGCAGATATGCTACTGCAGTTATTATTATGGATATATAGGGATCCATGGTTCTGCTGGTAATAACCTGGCTGGCTCTGGTCAGGTCGTTGATAGCAAGGAAGCCCACCAGAGAGGTTTCCTGCAGGGTAATAATCAATTGGTTTTTGTAGGTGGGTAAAGCGTAATTGATTGCCTGAGGCAATGTTATAAGACGAAACACTTTCCATTTGCTCATGCCCAGTGTTAAACCCGCTTCGATTTCGCCGGGGTTTATGGCTGTGACCGCCGAATACATTATTACGGCTATATATGCACTGGCCTTCATCGAAAATGCAAAAATAGCCAGAATTACAGTATCTATCTTGGTGTTGGAAAAAAGCAGGTAAACAAATATCAAAAGCAATACCAATGAAGGCAGTCTGATAAAAAGATTGCTTATTAGTTCTATTGTTTTAGCTGCTGCCCGTGATTTACTTAACCTGATTCTGCAAAATACGGCCCCCAGGACAGTACCCAGCAAAAACGTAGCCAAAGTCATATAAAGGGTTAAGCCAAATCCTTTGAGGAGAAACATATATCTGTCCTCATATATCAGGTTTATGTAAATCGAGTTTTGAATAGTATGCCAAACTGCATCCATTTATGTATCTCTCCTGTTCCTTAATTATTTATAATCGGCGGTATTTACTATAAACACAATGTCCTTTTTCCAAACCCAGTCACTCATAGTGACGTTTCCGGCCTTTTCCAGGTCCTTTTTCAATCTTAATGAATCTGGACATACAAATATGTCAGCCTTGCCAAGACTCATATCCAAAATTGCCTGGGTATAGCTCCCGACCGGATGAAACTTAATCCTGGCTCCAATAGAGTTTGCAAAACGGGTTATTAGTTCAATATCAGTTCCTTCCCATTGGTGTGTTTTCGTATTTACATATGATACCGGCTCCCAGCCATCATATATCAAAACATCGAGAACCTTATCACCGGTGCCGGTATTTTTTACCGGTTTGCTTTTAAAGGGATGTTTAGAGCATTCTTTAACCCGTCTGCGCATATCTTTATATGAATCTGTCTGCCTGAATTCGGCAATAAAAGAATTAAACTGTTTATTTAATTCAGTACTGCGGGGATTTAATACATAAGCATACTTGTCATTTCTGGCAAAAGTACCGTAAATCATATATTTAGGCTGCAGCCGGCAGAACACATAGGCTTCATCCATTTCCATGGCTGCTGCATCAAGCTGGTGGAAGGCAAGAGACATCATCATATCACTATAAGCATCAAACCTGCGCAGTTGGACATTTTTATTTTCATTGGTCAAGATATAATCGGAGCTATAACCAATCATTGCTCCTATGGTTTTTCCGCTTAAATTATTTATGTCGAGCTTCGCACGATGTTTTGGTGCACAACCGCTCAGAGAGAATAGAATACATAAAAAAATACCAACGAAAATAATTGTTTTAGCTCTAAAGCGCGTTTTCATCATTCTAAGATCACCTTTATTTTTTATTCTTGAATACTGCTTGAAAATTGCCGCAAAGTCTGCAAATACTAATGATTAGGCTCGATTTCTTTTCGGGTCCGTTTTCAGACCGATATAGTCCAAAGCCAGGGCCAACAGCCAAGACATGACAAAGTAAAGCACTGCCACCAGGACCAGCGGGAAGAAGGCATCAAAGGTGCGGCTTCTGATAATGTCGCTGGCCTTGGTCAAGTCCTGTACGGCGATATAACCGACCACCGAAGTCATCTTGACCATGGAGATAAACTCACCCTTATAAACGGGCAGTACCTGTCTCACCGCTTGGGGCATGATAATATAAATAAAGGTTTGCAGGGCAGTAAAACCGCTGGCAATCCCGGCCTCTCTTTGACCTTTGTCAATACTTTCGATTGAAGTGCGAAACATTTCGGAAACATAGGCAGCAAAGTTCATGCCAAAGGCTATGACCGCCACTATAACCGGATCAATATTTATCGATGCAAAGACCACATAGAAGATAAGCATAAGCAGTACCAACACCGGGGTTCCCCGCAAAATTGAGATGTATACTCGGGCAATGGCCTTAAGAACCCGGTTTTTCGCCATGCGCATTAAGCAGACAAGTGCACCCAGCAAGGTACCAAAAATTACTGACAACAACGATATAATGGCAGTGACTTTCAGGCCATTTACTATAAGCGAGTAGCGA
>JBDKUD010000099.1:0-2115 GCA_039679805.1 Syntrophomonas sp.
TTCGCGGCTAAAGTTAGGGCTCTTCTCCATCATCTTCCTGACTACAAACTCTTTTTGTTCGGTATACTCTTCAATCTGCTTCTTACTAAACCCCTTTTCGAGATATCCTTTAACCTTTCCCAGGATACTAAACTGGTGAACAATCATGTTCAGCAGCAAAATAGGATGCTCTCCCTGGGCTAAATGCTGGTTATAGGCCTGAAGTGCGAATGGAAGATTTCGGCTCAAGAGAGCGTCGGTTAACTAGAATATATTAATCTCATGCTTAGTGTTTAACTGGTCGGAAATGTCAGCCTCATTAATTGTCCGGTTGTTTACTATTAAGCAAATTTTATAAATCATATTTTTGAGATAATACATGTTATGTCCACTTCTGGCCAGAAGATTAACGGCAGCCGGATTTATTTCACGCCGGCATTGTTTAAACTCGTCTGTAATCCAGCCAGTCAAAAATTTACTATCAGGTAACTTACACGGTATTACCTGAGCTCTTTTATCCAAAAATTTCACCAGGGAATTAGAAGCATTACGTTCAGGAAATGTCAAAATTAGCGTTTGCCCGGTACCAGTTTGGTTTAAGTAATCTTTTATTACCTGCCAGGCTTCTTCCATCTTTTTTGTCTTTCGGCCTGACTTGCCCAGCCAATAGGGCTTTTTAATAACAACCACCCTGCTGGTGGAGAACAGTGGGCTAAATTCAATCGTCTGGACGAGTTCCTGGGTACTTAATTCATCCGCATCCAAACTTATTTTTTCCGGTTCTTCACCGTTTTCCTGTTCAACTTCAAAGAGTATTTTATTTATCTCCTGGTCAATTAGATATTCTTCTTCTCCCCAAATAAAATAACAATCACTTACGTTCATCAGGTTAGCCCCTTATAGTTATTTGTTAGTATTATACCAGTTACCGTTAAGGTACTCTATAAGGCAGCATTACCTCATTACCTGTAGATATCTATAAACCACTCTGTTCGAGCTCCCTCAATGTACTTATGGTTTCCTTAGCCAGTGTCTCATCGATGATTTCCATTACAAAGCCGGCGTGGAGCAACACATAATCTCCGACTTTGGCTTGGGGAGCTAACCGTACACTAGCTTCCACCAGGTTACCGGCTATATCAATCCTGGCCATATTATTCTCTATCAATTCAACTATGCGACCCGGAACTGCCAGACACATTTACAATCACCTCACTCACCTTCATAATAGTCAACATACAATTCCCGCCCGGAGATTATTTCGATAGATGAGTCTCCGCATTGGGAACATTTGAAGCGGTACGTATCATCTACCTCAAACTCATGTCCACAGGCTTTGCACTGACATATTATAGGTGTCTCTTTAATTTCCAACACTGCTTCTGCGAACATTTCCTCATCTTTAAAAGCTTCAAAGGCAAATTGCAAGCTTTCAGGTACAGCCATAGAAAACTTCCCCACCACCAACTTAATTATGGTGATTTTTTTTATATTATTAGTCTGGGCATTCTCTTTAACCATTGTTAATACGCTTTCAATTAAAGCAAGTTCGTGCATATTTCTATCTCCATTTTAGATTCGAGTACTATAACTCAGTTTACCAGACTGATGGTAATAATCCCTAGCGATATACAGCAACCGGAAAAAACAAAAACAGGTGATTAAATATCCCTGTTTTTGTTTCCCGATATATAGCTTACCCTATTATCAGAGTTAATTCTCTTCCGTTTTCTTCTCTTCCACTACACCCTGATGAACCTCAGTTGACTTACTGTACTCAGGTGTATGCCATTTTTCCACTAATCCTATCGCATCTTTCGGGCATCCCTCTATACAAGCAACACAGACAATGCACCTGAAGGGCTGAAATGTTAAGGTTTTACTGGCCCGGTCTACCTTAATAGCATCAGCCGGACAGCGCTTGGCACATAAAGTGCAGAAGCTGCATTTATCACTGTAAAACTCAATGTGACCACGGGACTTTGGATAAAGAATTCTCTCCTCTACCGGGTAGAGCCTGGTTTCCGGCTTGGAAAACAGGTTTCTCATTATTGTTGGTAGCATTACTGCCATTTTAAGCCCTCCTTTCTACCTTTCTGTACAGCTTATACAAGGATCGATGGATAATATAATAAC